>NZ_JBIQNW010000020.1:0-122199 GCF_047228265.1 Nostoc sp. UIC 10607
CAGTCTCCAAGCTGGATTTATCCCCTTTTCCTGCACCCTCTTGACAAAAGTGCAATCCCTCTAACCTCTCACCGATGGGTAGGGTGAGTCCATTACCTACATTTAAATTCGGATCAATTGAGTTGATGCCAGCAGCACGACGCGCTGCTTTTTCTAACACCTGAGACGTTCTTTTTCTCCGAGCCATGATCTGAACCTTGTAATCCAATACGGTTAATATTCTTTACTTTAAAAAACTTCCGTATTGATCAGCTTGAGAGAACTCCAGCAATTATCCAATGGTTTTTGTTACATAGCGATGGTTGTCATGAATGCGCGATCTACTGAAATGAGAAAGCAATCAAGCTTTTGAGAAAACAATATGTATTTTTGCTTGCTAAATTTACTGAAATGAGAAAGCAATCAAGCATTTTGACAAAGCAATATGCCTTTTTGCTTGCTGAATCTACCGAAATGAATACGCGATATACCGAAATAAGAAAGCAATTAAGCATTTTGAGAAAGCAATATGTCTTTTTGCTTGCTGAATCTACTGAAATGAGAAAGCAATCAAGCATTTTGAGAAAGCAATATGGCTTTTTGCTTGCTCAATCTACTGAAATAAGAAAGCAATATAGCGGTTCTCGTTTACGTGAGGTACACCCGTAGGGGCACGGCACTGCCGTGCCCCTACACCTGGCAATATAATGTTGTACCGCATCTGAGTGGGAACTATATGCTTGATTGCTTATTGAAATCAACTTGAGCAGGTATTAAAACCTTCACAAGCTTAAGTAAGATATTATTCACTGTTAGACGCTCAAGGAGGGTGCTAGAGCTAAAGTTTTTGTCAGATCAGCAAGGAGAATGCGATCGCAGAGGTTAAACAATTCTACCTCGGTCTGGGTTTGTCGCATCAGCCGCAGGAAATGACCTTCAGCGTCAACACTCAGGGCAATGTAGTTGAGGAACATTTTGAGGTAGCCTACACGCGATCGCTCTGGCATAGTTGCCGCAGTGGGGGTTTGCCATAAACGATCAATATAGTTGCGTACCTCTACTAAAGGAACGGGCGTGATCGGCTCGAAGCGCAAAGCCTGCCGAATTTGGTTAAAAAGCCAAGGATTCCCGATCGCCCAGCGTCCCACCATCACACCCGCCGCACCCGTTTGAGAAAGCACTTCTTGGGCAGTTGTCGCAGAGTTAATATTGCCATTGGCAAGCACTGGACAATTGACTCGTCTGACCGCTTCACCGATCAAATCATATTTCACTGCCCCGTGGTACATATCTTTCACTGTGCGACCATGCAAACTCAGCAAATCAATGCTGTGGCGATTAACTATATCTAGAATTTCGTAAAAGTTATCTGTATTTTCAAAGCCTACGCGCATCTTGACCGTCAAAGGTCGATCGTTGATTGCCTGCCGCAGTTCTCCTAAAATCCGATCCACTTTTTCTGGTGAGAGCAACAATCCACCCCCAACATTTTTGCGATAGATTCTAGGTGCTGGACAGCCCATATTCAAGTCAACTCCAGCGATATTATAGTTGCAAAGTTCCTTTGCTGTTCTTACCAAGTCTGGAATGCTTTCGCCAATCATTTGAGCAAAAACAGGGCGACCCGTGTCGTTTTCGGTGATTGCTGCCAGAATGCTACGATTGAGCCGTGAGGTATCATTGACGCGGAAATACTCGGTGAAAAAGTAGTCAGGACTGCCGTAGTGGGCAATAACCTTCATAAACCAAAGGTTTGTCACATCCTGCATGGGCGCTAGAGCGGTGAGGGGTAAGTATGGATAGAGCGAATGGGGGAGCGATACCTGGGACGACATAGAAATGAAGAGCGTTCGACAAAGCATCACTCTATCAAATTCAGAAAAATAGTGCTTACATTCGGTAAAAGCAGATACTCAAGATGTATCCAGCAAAAACCTTCGCCTTCACCAGCCTAGCTATGCCCAAAGACTTCTCGTGTTATAGCAAGAAAGAGAGGTCGTTCTTTCAAACAGCAGTGCTCTTGCTAATCTTGGTCGATTGTTATCGCAATGGACTACGCTCCACCTACCTTAAGAGCGATCGCCTCTTAGTCTCGCTCAAGAAGCAGCCCAAAAGTTATAGAGGTGTCCCAGAAGGCTGCTGCACCCTATCGTTAACAGTTTTTGGTTCTACAAAAGCTTCTCGACCTGTAATCAATCTAGAGCGACGATTACGAGTGATATAATTCCACGCCCACTGAAATACTACTAGTAATTTAGTGTCAAACTCGATTAAGAAGTAGATGTGAACTAGTAGCCAAAATGCCCAAGCAATGAAACCTGTGAGTTTGATTAAGCTTAAATCTACAACAGCTAAATTTTGCCCAATCATCGCCAAACTACCCACATCGTTGTAATGAAATTGTGGCAAAGTCTTACCTTGAAGCCGTCGTCGAATTAGTTTACCTACATACTCTCCTTGTTGTTTAGCTACAGGTGCAACACCAGGTAAAGGTTTAGCATCTTGATGGGAGAAGTTGGCTAAATCTCCAATTACGAAAATGTTGTCATAACCCTCGATAGACAAGTCAGGTTCTACAATTACACGCCCAGAGTAATCGCGCTCTACACCTGTAGTTTCTGCTAAGACTTTCCCCATTGGCGAACCTTGAACACCTGCTGCCCACAATATAGTTTTTGAGGCAATTTCTGTAAATTCATTGTCTTGCTTGAAAGTAACAATATCACCTTCAATATTTGTCACCCTGGTGTGAGTGTGGAGTTCTACACCCAACTTTTGCAAAGATACTGCTGCTGATGCGGATAATTCTGGCACCATGTGTGGGAGGATGCGAGGGCCCCCTTGTAATAGTAAAATTTTCGTTTCTGAGGTGTCGATGCTGCGGAAATCTTCTTTGAGAGTTTTGTATGCCAATTCTGCGATCGCACCTGCTAATTCTACACCAGTCGGGCCACCCCCCACAATCACAAAACTCAGCCAAGCACGGCGTTTTTCGGGATCTGTTTCTTTTTCTGCTGCTTCAAATGCGCCAAATATCCGGCGACGCATTTCTATCGCATCTTCCACAGTTTTCAAGCCAGGAGCAACTTTTTCCCAATTATCTTTACCGAAGTAGGAATGGTTCGCACCTGTGGCAACAATTAATGTATCATAAGGTACTACTTCATCACCCAAAATAACTTGTTGCGCTTTTGGATCAATTTCATTTACTTCTCCCAACAACACCTTTGTATTCTTGCTTTTCTTAAATACAGATCGCAATGGTGCGGAAATATCAGAAGGTGATAGCGTACCTGTGGCAACTTGATATAAAAGCGGCTGAAATAGGTGAAAGTTACGTTTATCAATGAGAGTAACATTTACATTCGCTGCATTCAGACCCTTTGCTGCATACAGTCCACCAAAACCACCACCAATGATAACAACCTGATGTGGTGCATTTTTATCAAGTGAGACTTCCATAAGAAATATTGCCTTGTGTTAAGAACTTGTAACTATTCTTAACAAAGATGTAACAGCATTATGATAGAGGTTGCTGTTTATTTAGAACAATTGAAAAAATCATAAAAGTAGTCAAAGTTAGTTCTTACCCTACAAAGAAAATCCCTGTTGTTTTACTCGATTGGAACAGCTTGGTATAAGGTGACTCTCGAACCGCACGCCTCTCCAGCACCAAATTAAAACAAAAACTACTTGCGCCGTTCTGTAATGACACCTTTTTTGCTTCTGTTTGAAATTATCACAAACAGAAGACTCAACATTGTACCAAGGCATTCTATTATCTATTTTCTTTTCCTAAGCACTACCAACCGTTTTATTTTCAAGGCAGGTCTAGACAGTCAAAAGCAATTTCTTTAGAGACACTCGGCTGCATTCGTTAAGCAGTATAGGATTTGACTTTAATTGGTTGTGTCTATGCTTAAACTTCAAGCAAAGGGAGGGTGACGGTAAAGGTTGTACCAACTCCAACTTGACTATTGACTATAATCTCGCCTCCGTGTGCATCGACACATTTTTTGACGATCGCTAGTCCCAAGCCAGTACCAGGGATGTTTCCCACATTGTCTGCACGTCGGAAAGGCTGAAACAATCGCTTTTGGTCTTCTTTAGGAATACCAATTCCCCAATCTTGAATTCGGAAAATTACCGCTTTTTCCTGACCAATTAGTTCAAAGCGCACTATGCCACCTGGCAGTGAATATTTAATAGCATTGCTCAGTAAATTGCCCAAAATGTGCCGCAGCAAGCTTTCATCCCATAATGCTTCGTCTAATTGCCCAAAACTGTCGAACACTAAAGTCAGATGCTTATCACTTGCCATTAATCGAACTTCTTCGACCATTTGGCGGCAAAAAGCTTCTAAATCTAAGCAGATGAGTTCATACCCCAGCCTACCAGAATCAGCTTTCCCAATGAATGTAACTTCATCCAAGAGCTTTGCCATATTTTTGATTGCCGAGCGAATCATTTGTAAATGATTCAGTTTTTTCTCTTTGGTCAATCTTTCATCCTGGTTTTGTAGCAAACCAGCAGCCAAGAGAATAGTATTTAGGGGATTGCGGATGTCATGGGAGAGCATCGAGACAAATTCAGATTTAAACTGGTTGAGTTCATTGGCTTTCACCAGTTCCGCAGTTCGTTCTTCAACCCGAATTTGTAACGTCTCATTGACCGTGCGTAATGATTCTAAAACCTGCTTGCGCTCGATCGCATAACGTAGCGATCGCACCAACACATCTACATTTACCTGGCGCTTGACTAGATAATCTTGTGCCCCCTGCCGGACTGCCTCAATTGCCAGTTCTTCATCATTTGTATTAGTTAGGACAACAATTGGGATGCTTGGCGCTTGACTAATGAGCGGAGGTAGAGATGACAATCCTTGGCTGTCAGGTAGAGTTAAATCTAACAAAATAACATCATAATTACACTGACTTAGTTCCTGAAATGCTTCCCCCAATCGTTTCACATGAACCAGAGTAAACTCTTGGGACTGGGCTTGCGCCAGAAACTCTTGTAACAACCTTGCATAAGCTAGGTTATCCTCAATTAACAAGATTTTTACTGAGTAGCTCACAACCATAATCTTCGGGTTTCACCCCCTATTGCTCCTCTATCTTGTAATTAATCATTTGTCATTTGTCCCCTTGTCTCCCCCTGCCTCCTCTGCTCTCCCTGCTTCCCCTGTTCCCTCTGCTTTACTCCGATGGTAGCGTCACAGTAGAGAGCCAAAAATCTTCAATACTCTTGACGATTTGAAATAATTGATTGAGGTTGCGAGATTTAGTGATATAGCAATTTACGTGTAAATTGTAGCTGTGAAAAATGTCATCCTCATTTTTTGAGGTTGTTAGCACAACAACTGGAATACGCTTTAGTACTGGGTCGGCTTTTATTTCCGCCAGTACTTCTCGACCATCTTTTTTAGGCAAATTCAAATCCAGCAGGATGAGGTCAGGGCGCGCTGCATCAGCATATTCACCTTCTTGGCGTAAATAAGCCATAGCATCTATGCCATCCCTGACCGTTACCACTTGGTAGGGCACTGAACTATTTTTCAATGCTTCTTGGATTAAGCGAATGTCAGCTTTATTGTCCTCGACCAAAAAGATGGTTTTGTGTTTTTCTCCCGTTTCTACGCTCAAGTTCGCGTCCTCCAACTGGAATCGTAAAGAAGAAGGTTGCGCCTTCACCCAGTTCTGACTCTACCCAGATTCGCCCTCGGTGACATTCGACAATCTTCTTACAGATGGCTAAACCCATACCTGTACCAGTATATTCATCTCGTGTATGTAAGCGCTGAAAGATGACGAAAATGCGATCACTAAATTTTGGGTCAATGCCAATACCATTATCCCTAACTGAGAACAGCCATGCATCTTCTATTCTTTCTGCTCCCACATGGATTTGTGGCGGCTGGTCACTATGGAACTTAATAGCGTTACCGATGAGGTTTTGGAATAGCTGCATCAGTTGGGTGCTGTCAGCCATGACTATTGGTAAGGGATCGTGAGTGATAATAGCGCCAGTTTCATTAATGCGTTGACGCAAATTGCCCAACGCCCGATTTAAGGCTTTCTCTACCTCGGTCATTTGAAATGCGATCGCTTGCATATCCACTTTCGAGTATGCCAGCACATCATCAATCAACGTCTGCATCAGGCTAACTCCCTGCACAGCGTAACTAATAAACTCCTGAGCATCTTCGTCAAGTTCTTCGCTATACCGCATCTCCAAGAGCTGCACGTAATTCACAACTTGATTGAGTGGTTCTTGCAAGTCATGGGAGGCGACGTAGGCAAACTTTTTCAATTCGGCGTTAGAACGTTCTAAATCCTGCGCTAACTGGGCTAGTTCATCGGCTTGACGCAGCACAATATTAACAATTGCTTTCCGCAGTTCTAATGCTGCTTTAACTTCGACATCTTTCCAAGGTAAAGATGTCAAGCGAACCGTTTCTTTCCACAGTTCAAATGATTTGCGTGGACATAGGCGAACATTTCCTTCTGACTGGCTAACTTCAAACGCCTTATTAGGATCGCCACCCCAATTTACAGTTTGAATTACTTCCGGTCGGAACCACAAAACATAATTTCGCTTGGCGATGGGAATAGCTAACAAACCACTGGCGACATTTTTAAAACTTTCGGCATCTGGATAAATGTGTGGTAGAGAATCTGTATAGAATACTTCTTCCTCAACATTATTCTTAAGCCATTGGACTAAAAAATTCAGGTCTTCTTCTCTAGGTGTTTCACCGACTACTGTGCAATTTCCTCCAAAACACACAGCTGCGCCTTGAGCGCTGGCCAAATCTAAAAGATACTGCGGGTTTTTAACTAAACCATCAATGAAGTTTTCTTCTTGAGACATGTATTCAATCAAGACTGATTGAAGGTGTGTCAGATTTATCCGGTGATAGTAGTCTTGAGTCTCTTCTCTAGCAGAGATTTCTGCAAATATTACTCGCCCCAAAAATTCGCAAGCTTTACGCAATTCGTAAGAAACATATTTAGGGGACTGATGATGACAAGCAATTAGTCCCCAGAGTTTTTGGTCTTTAATTAAAGAGATAGTCAGCGAAGCACCAACCCCCATATTATGCAAGTACTCCATATGGCAGGGAGCAGCACTTCTGAGAATAGAGTTGGTTAAATTAATCGGGCGATCGCTAATTGGATTATTGACAGGAAAAAGTTTTACTGGCTGAGAATAAGAATCCGGTATGATTCTGATCGAGTTGGCAGCAAATAATTTTCTCGCTGGTTTAGGAATATCTGACTCTGGGTAATGGAGTCCTAAGTATGGTTCTAGGCTTTCTAGTTTTTCTTCAGCGACAACGGAACCATGTCCATCATCATCGAATTTATATAGCATTACCCTGTCAAATTCCGTTATTTTCCGAACTTCTTGAACGATAACTTGACAGAAATCACGGAGATTTGCTGTTTTTTCTAGTTGGTTTATGGAGGCTCTAGCAAGGTGATAAAAGCTTAAAAATGGAATATTTTCCTGAGTAATAGCAGGTTCTAATTCCAGAATTAAAAATCCCTCTTGATTGCGGTGAAATATTGCATCAAATACTATGTAGTCATCACCTTTTTTTCGCACCCAAACTTTTGTGGGATTGATGAAATCAAGATTTTCCCCGGATAGCCCTGTTTTAATTCTCTCTATTTGAAAGGGATCAAGTAAATCTTCTAGTTTTTTGTGCAACATATTTTCGGGAGCAATTCCGAAAATATTTAATGTATTAGTACTAACTTGTAATATTTTTAGCTCAGGCTCCTCTAAGACTAACAGGACACCATGAGGCTGAATTTGGCTAGAAATATGAATCGGTGCCTCTTTCAAGCTAATTAAATTAATACCTGGGAATTGTAAGTTCATTTCCATGACGATCCTCCTGTGTTATCCGGGAGCATCAAAACTAGAGTATCTATAATAACGGAGAATGATGAATGTAAGGAATTTTATAATTTTAAATTCATCATTTTTACTTAGTATCTAATTTCCCATGCCCTGGTGTTGCGTTTTGCAGCCTTAGTATCATCTGCTTGCGCTTTGAAAAGTCTAACAGTCGCTAAAGTTACATAGCGATAAGAAATGTGAAATGCATGTGATTAAATAATTCTGTATATGTGTAGATATGTTAAAAAACAGAATTCAGAAGCCAGAATTCAGAATCGCTCAAATTTGGCTGAAGTTAGAGAACGCGAAACATTCCAAACTCAAAAGAAAACTAAAAATCAAACTATCCTCATCAGGTTTACTTGTATTTCATAGTTTGTGACATTAAACCACATACTAACTAAGCATCTGGGGGTGATCACTAAGACATTAGGGGTAATATTGGTCAGCCAGGGATACCAAACAGAGGCAAACAGGGTTAACCCATCGGATATCTAAAGGTAAACTGGGGCTTTGAATATCACTTTGAATATCATTTACCCCAGTTTGTCTGTTTTTGATTGTCCTAAAAGGCTGAAAGCCTTGAAGGCGGCACCCGGATTTGAACCGGGGGTGGAGGTTTTGCAGACCTCTGCCTTACCACTTGGCTATGCCGCCACACCATGAAATATAGAGCTTTGTTTTGTCTACTGCTCTATAACTTAAAGAGATAAAGAGTATTTAACAATGCTAATTTAACAATAATAGCACAAGTTTAACCTAGTAAGCGCCTAAGTTTGACTTGACTTTTGACTGTTTGACTTTACCAATCGAGCATGACAACAACATCTGCCTGACGTTAAAATAAATGTATTAAATATTACATAAAAAAGCACAAATGCTAAGGAAATTATTACCAGAAATAGCAAAGGTAGTCGAGTTAGAAAATCACCAAATTTTTTGACAGATGTAAATGATGAAGATCAGTATTCGATATGACCAGCCAACCGAGAGAATCCCCTTGGCTGGCAGGATGCTGGCAAAACTGGTACGAAAGGACGAAAGAATTTGGGTGCGATCGCACCCAATCAAAAACAGATCAATCTCGTCAGAGATCACTTCTTACACCTTCACTTCATCGGCAAAATTACCCCATCGGACAAAGTGAAATGGGCCAGCGATGGAACCCCAGAGATGTTCATCTGTGTCTAAATCCCTTCCCCGATCGAGGCTAAAAAATTCTTTAGCGTCAATCTCAAATTCGTTATCTAGATAAGTATTTTTGCCGTCACGAACCACAATGCAGCATTTACCAGGTTCAACCCTACCTTTAAAGCTAGTACCTGTCCAATCTACAACCATATTGCAACCTGGCATTTTTTCCAATTGGTCAACGGATAAAACTTTTAAACGTTCGGGATCACGAGATGCGCCGTAAAATTTTTGTTCTTCTTTGATCGTGTAGTGTTCAATAACAATGTAGTTTTCTGCCGGAATCAACTTCATTACCCGCATCCGGTAAGGTTGATTGAGCATAAAATCATAAGCTTGTTCGAGAAACAAACTTACCCCTGAGAACAACTCCAAGGGAAGGGGACGGATACATACACGAATGTGAGCATACAAAGGCGGATTTTCAAAAGCTTGTTCTTGATTGCTAAAGTCAGCTGCCATCCAGCGGGCTAAGGTGGCGATATCAGTAGAATGAGTCATTACAAGATAATCAAGTAGTTGCTTAAAAATTAACTAGGATTATTTTGACACTCCACAGACTGAAAAAACTGGCTGTGATAACTTCTGGTGCGTCCGCTACGCGTAGCAAGATACCGTTCGCCCCTGTTTCCCGTAGTAAAGGTTAGAGTAGACTTTGCCTACGCAATTTTTCATAGTTCCAGAGTTTTAGTTCCAGAGTGCTTAAAATCCCATTGCCTCGGCGACTGCGCCCAGTTTTGCTGCAATTCCCTGTTTAAATTGACTGTGATTGTGTTTAATAGCTGTATCTGGGTCTTTTAGACCATTGCCTGTGAGGACACAAACCACTGTCGCCCCTGTGGGAATTTGGTCTTTCACCTGCAACAACCCGGCTACAGAAGCGGCGCTAGCAGGTTCGCAGAAGATACCTTCTGATGCTGCCAAAAGTCGATACGCATCGAGAATTTCTGCATCGGTAACGGCGTGGAAATTCCCCTGACTTGCGGTTTGCGCTGCGATCGCTAACTCCCAGCTAGCAGGGTTGCCAATACGAATTGCTGTCGCTAGAGTTTCGGGATGTGCTACTGGCTGACCATGTACTAACGGGGCTGCACCTGCGGCTTGAAATCCCATCATTCGCGGTAAGCGATCGCACTTCCCGTTTTGATGATATTGACAAAATCCCATCCAATATGCTGTGATATTCCCTGCATTGCCCACGGGGATGCATACCCAGTCTGGCGCATCACCCAGCACATCAACTATTTCAAAGGCCGCTGTTTTCTGCCCTTCTAGGCGGTAGGGATTGACCGAATTTACCAAAGTTACCGGATAGCTTTCGGACATCTCGCGGACAATTTCTAGCGCTTGGTCAAAATTACCTTTAATTGCCAATACTTCCGCCCCGTACAATAATGCTTGGGCTAACTTGCCCAGTGCCACATAACCGTCGGGAATCAGTACAAAGGCATTCATGCCCCCACGCTTTGCATAAGCGGCGGCGGCGGCTGAGGTATTTCCCGTGCTGGCACAAATTACTGCTTTTGCTCCTGCTTCCTTGGCTTTGGAAATTGCCATAGTCATCCCCCGGTCTTTGAAGCTGCCGGTGGGATTGAGACCGTCATATTTTACAAAAACCCGCACTTGTCTACCAATGCGTTCTGCGATCGCTGGCACTGGTATGAGGGGTGTGTTACCCTCCAACAAAGTGACGATCGGTGTTTTTTCGCTGACAGGCAAGTATTCGCTATAGGCTTCTATCAGTCCGGGCCAGGGTTGGCGATGAGATTTAGCAGCAGACAGGCTCAAAGTCACGGGATTTAAAATTTCTTAATGTAAGGATTGGATATTTAGAAAGGGTGGCATAGGGAAGCGCAGGATGGGGAAGAGGAAGAAAGTGAATTTTTCCTTGCCAGTTCCCAGCCCCTTAATTCCAAAAGAATATTACTTAAGAATATTATTTTTTGTGGTGTAGGCGTTTCACTTGCCATTTTTATTCAGAATGTCAGTTTATCATAACCGCCACAGCGACCTTCGGTTTAACAAATTCGGCTGGGAATGCTGACGGAGAGAAAAAAGACAAGACTCGGTAACAATTAATACAAAAATAATTTACGGGCTATCAATTAAGTATTTCTAAATACCGTCGACTGTACAGAAGCTTTGCACAGTTGGGGCGATGTGTTCTCAGGAACACAGCCATTATGTTCACCGTCTCTTATGATTGAACCTAAAAACCATTAGAGTAATTGATTGAAAATATACAATAATTTAATAAAGCTTAAAAGAGCATTATTATAATATTTACTAATGGTGTGAGTTAAGTTGTGGATTTAATTAGCGATGCCTACTTGTTTATCTAGTGTTTCCGATCGCGAGTCCCAGGCTAACTGGGTCAGTAAGTTAACCAAGTCTTATTATCAAGACGATCAGCAAGCTAAATTGATACATTTACAAGCAGAGGTAGATTCTCTGTTGCAGCAGTTGGAAAATCTGAAGCACCAACGTCTAGCCGAAACCAACCAAAAAGAATAAGTCGGTCTTGAAGATAGCGATGTCTATGACGGGCTACGCCTACGCTTTTCCCCTCTCTAATCTAAATTTGAGTAAGGGCGTGCTATTCAAAGCGCTGATTTTTCTCTGACCAGCGCCTCAAACTGTAGTTATGAGCATTTTCTACTAATAAAGCTAAGGATTGCACGCCTGAAAGCTTGGCGATCGCAGAGAGTTTTTGTAAGTAATTTCCTGTAAAATCAGTGTAAATGACTTCATTCTTATCAGACAAAATTATAGTCCGGTCACGGCGTTGCTCTGTGTTTTCCCCCTGAATTTCAGGTGTAGGCTGACTCAAGGATGCTATTGCTCCTGCTGAGATAGTCAGTATGATTTCTGGTTGAGCGTTATTTGTTAAATCAATCACTTGAACGGGCCAATCACCCAATTTTTCCTGCATCTGCTCAAAGCTAGGAATACCACCAGACGGAACTTCACCAGATTGCTGTAAAGATTGCCACAGACTCGATAACATTACCTTCATCCCTTGGGGATTTTGTTGATACAGTTCTTGTAGAGTAATGGGAGATGGTTGTACCCATTCCAGCGCTGCATTTGTCAAGGCTAAAGGTTTGGGTTGCAGAACATCGTTTTGATTCTCTGGAATTTTTGGGCCAGCAGCTAATAGGCGTAAAACTTTACCCTGTAGTTGCACCGCTTTGATAGCGGCTATCGTAATTTTTTGTTCTCCATTTGGTAACCAGACCACAATCTGGATTTCAGGGTCAGAACTGATTCCCAAAGTTTCCCAGAAAAATTTGGCGGCGGAAGTTTTGGGTGGGTTCAAATTCTCAAAGGGGGAATTTAACCAGCGTTTCCCATCATGAAATGCACTCACCTCTACCTGATACCAAACTTGGTTATCTGGGAGTTTCAAGTCTGCTGAGGATGGTTGCAGCCATTCGGTGCTAGTAACTTGAGTGATTGGTTGGACTGTACCAACAATCTGACTAGGGTGAGTCGAGGATATTTGCGACTTTTTACCCTCACCATTGAGTTTTGCTAATAGACCTTGAATATAGGCAAGGTCATCTTTTGTAATTTTTAGTTGCGCCTTCAACCAAGAATTAGCATGTCCTTCTCCTCGCTGAACAGCTAAAATCAAAGCAAACCAAGCTTGTACTTCTCGTCTATTTGGGTTCACCCGCAACGCTGCTACTGTGCGATTCCACAATCGTTTTTCATCAGCTTTGAGTAGGGTAGCAATTTCTTGGGCATTATGTGGCGACGCTTCAAACACCTGTAAAGCTTTTTCCCAACGTCCATCAATCAAATCTGCCAGCACTTCTTGACTAGGACTTGCCCAATTTTTCTGGGCTTGGGTTTTAGTAAGTTGGGAGTGCAAGCGAATCAAATCCATTTGCGCTTGCGCCGCCTCTGGCAAAACTCCTTTGCGCTGTTTCTTGATGAATTTCAACCATTCAAAGGCTGGTGTCCACAGTCCACTACGGGCAATTGACAGGGCATTTTGATATGCAGAATCCTTGAGGGCTGCTGATTGGAGGGTAATCGCTTCCAATTGAATTGGTTTGAGGAATAACTTCAGACGCTTAACTTGATAAACCTGTAAGTGCGGTTCTAAACCGACTGTTTGATCAACAACTAACTCTTTTGTACCATCACCAGTTACTTGCTGCCATTTGGGCAATTGTCCATTAGGACTAGTCCAAGACAACATTTGTAATAAGTTTGTGCGTTCTGGATTGTAGTATACGACGTGACCATAGGCGAACGCACCAGTTCCTTGTTGACGTTGACCCCGCAAATTAAACCAAACCCCTGGTAATGGTGTCCCACCTTCAATGCGTTGCACCTCAGTTAAAGGTAGGGGAATATTGATATCCTGAGATTCTGATATCCCATCAAGCAAGGGAGAAGTCACAAAGGATTCTTCTGGCCCAGTTACAGATAATTGAGTCGCCAGATAGTAGTAATTTTCTGACTGAGATTTAAACTCTAACTCCTTTGAGCGCTCGTAAACCCTGAGTTCCACAAGTTTTTCACAATCAGATTGACAATTAGCACGCTGTTGAAAAACTGGCAGTAAAAATGAGTTTTCCGCATCCTGATGTAAAGGCAGAGTTTTCCCAAATATTTGGTTTTTTTTACTCAAATCGAGTTGAATTTGTTTGAGAGTTTGGGGGCGTTCATGATTACCAAGGGGGATTTGTGCCCATGCAGGTAAAATTTTATTTAGCCAGCTTACCTGATCTGGATTGAAGATGAAGAGAACGCTAATCCAAGCAAAAGCCATAATTAGACTAGCACTACTCAACAGAATTGCGATCGCTAGCGTTGACGACAACCAACTTCCCCGTTTTAGCTTTTTCTGGGGTTTTTTAGCGACACGTTTCATCACACCTGCATGAGGTTTATTTGGTTTAGAGGCTTTTGGCGTCAGCTTACGTGAGCGATTTGCCATATTAGTTTTCAATCAATCCATTAAATTAGGCATTGGGCATTGGGCATTGGAGATTGGGTATTAGTTATTCACCACGTCCCCACATCCCCGTGGCTCGCCCATTCCCCATTCCCCAGAGCTTAATACCCTGTTATACTCGCCCTTTCAGAAGTTGCCCAGAAGCATTAAGTCTAATTTGGGACAAAATCCGTAAATTTCCCCATGTGAACGCTAGATGATCGGGAATACACTCTTCACTTAAGTATGTGAGCAGAGTGTAAAAAATTGAAAGGTAGATTTATTAGTAGCCGCAGTCATAGCAAAACCTGGATGTTCGCATGGTTACTAATTGCGGGAGTAAATGGAGTTGCACAAAAAGCAGTAGCACAAGAGTACACAAACACAATAACTACTCAGGAGTTAGAAGTTAGGAGCCAGGAGACAGAAGTTAAGAGTGATAATATTATTCCCTCATCTCCATCCCTCTCCCCAAAAGATCCGATGGCACAAGTTACATCGGTTTCTCAACTCAAAGACGTACAACCGAACGATTGGGCATTCCAGGCATTACAGTCTTTAGTAGAACGCTATGGTTGTATCGCCGGATATCCAGATAGCAGCTATCGCGGTAATCGTGCGTTAAATCGGTATGAATTTGCGGCCGGTGTGAATGCTTGTCTAGATAGAGTCAACGAATTAATCACTACAGCCACCAGCGATTTAGTCACCCGCGAAGATTTAGCAATATTACAAAAATTGCAGTCAGAATTTGCCCCCGAATTAGCAACTTTGCGGGGTCGTGTAGATAGTTTAGAAGCTAGAACCGCCGAAATCGAAGCTAACGAATTTTCAACAACAACCAAACTCAGTGGACTACTGATAGTTGGCATTCAAGGACGCACTAACAATCGTGGCGATGTTAATCCTAGAGATGGACAAAAAGATACAGATGATGCAGGGACAAACGTTAATGTTATGTCTCTGGCGCAGTTGTATTTAACTAGTCAAATCACTCCCAGTAGTTACTTGTTTATAGGTCTTATAGATGGAAAAGGTACTACTGCGCCGAGATTTACCAATAGTGTTTCCCGGAATGATGTTTTACTCGGCTATGAATTTCCTACAAATAGCTTGATTGTAAGTGACCTTAATTTTCATTGGCTAGTGACAGATAAATTAGCAGTGATGGTGGGAACGGAAGGCGTAAGTATGCCAGCTGCTTTCCGAGGCCCCAATCGAGTAGAAAGTGCTGCAACAGGACCGTTATCTTATTTTGCCCAAAGAAACCCTATTTTAAATATGGGATACGGTCACGGCGGTATAGCTATTGATTGGCAATTTGCTCAACGCGCTAGTTTGCAAGCAATTTATACTAGTTATCAACCAGGAAATCCCGGTCAAGGCAGCGGTTTATTTGATGGAACCACCACTACAGGCGTGCAATTGCTGCTGACACCAACCGATACTCTAGATTTAAGTTTGTATTACGTTAACAATTACTCCTCAGATGGTTGTTTACTAACCTTTGTTGGCGATGAATGCTTAACTTCAGTTAATACTACTACCGGAAAATCAGCACCCTTGCAAACCAACGCCGTGGGTGCGACTGTAACTTGGCAAATTTCTCCCCGCATTAGCGCAGGTGCGTGGGGTGGTTATACTAAATCTTACATTCCTGGGCGGTCTGGAAATGTAGAGACGACAAATTATATGGTGTTTCTGAATTTCCCTGATTTATTCGCTAAAGGAAATTTGGGGGGAATTTATGTCGGTCAACCTCCTAAAATCACCAGTAGCAACTTACCTTTAGGAAATAATGTCCCTGATTTTGTCAATACAGGTTTAGGACGTGCAGGTGGACAACCAGGGACAACCACTCAAATTGAGGCATTTTATCGTTTCCAGCTAACAGACAACATCAGCATTACACCAGGAATAATTCATCTCTTGGAGCCTGGTCACACACCAGATAGTGACTCAGTTACCATCGGGATTCTGCGGAGTACTTTTACTTTTTAATTTCGCTTGCACATAAATATTATTTAACTTATTGAACTTAAATATTTACAGATGTTTATACCCAATTGGACGCAACATACAATGAAAATCTCTTTTTAAATATCCTATACTCAATCCCCTATAAACCATGCTCCATTTTCAATGGATATAAAAAAGGTTTGGCTCATGGCCAAACCTCTATATAAATCCAGTGCATAACAACATCCCGAATTAATTTACTCATTATTATATTCATAGGGCATCTTCCCATAGGATGTGTGCAAATATCCTGAAACCTGATAGAACATTACCTGAGTATCTCTGAATACTAAAATAAAAAATTAATCTGCCATAGGCTAGAGGCTACGACAGATTTATTGAGATGTTAAAGTTAGTAAAATAGTTAGAAAGATTTTTACTTCCAGAACTTGCATTAAAGCGATTTTTCCAACTAGCAAGCAAAATAAAAGACGGGATGATTTATCCCGTCTAAATAGCTTGGAAGTGGCAATACACCTTGGACTCTGGAAAAAATAGCACAAATAAAATTCAATAGGTTGTAAGGCTAGCAAATAATATGAACAAAAAGAATGCTCGTTTAGTTGACTCTTAATGTTTTAATCATTTGCATTCTAGTAAATCTAACATAGTTTGATTGTAATGTAATGCCAAAATGCCAAATAATGAGCAACAAAAAAGACGGGGGTTAGCCCGTCTCCTGTATAATAAGTAAAACATCTTGGTAATTTCTGCAATATATCAAAATACTTTAATCACAATCTGCCAAATTGCCAAATACTTACCAATAAAGCATAAATATTAATTTCTCTGTAGTTGGATATTTTTATCAGCTATAAATTTTGCTCTCGCCAAAAAATAATAGTTACTCAAAGGGTCTAGTTATGAATTGCAACAAGAGAATATAGTTTTAAATTGTGGTTAATTAACGTGAATCCGACACCTCATATCGTGTCTGTTTAATTAGCCCAATCAATAGACCTCTCCTTGGTTTTACTAAACAAAACCTTCCCTCTCCGAATTGGAGCTACGGTGTATACACAAGTAGACCCAGAGCCAGTTTCCAGGCGAAAAAGGTGGATTTCTCTCGTTCCCATGCTCCGCATGGGAATGGATTATTAGGGGCTGCCGCCTCCAGTCAGATATTGAGTCAGAGACTCAATGAATGCATTCCCAGTCGGAGACTGAGAAGGAGTCAAGCCTTATCAAGCTAGGTTTTTAAGACTTGTGTGTACACCGTAGCCGAATTGGAGAGGGGCTGCCTTGAACCTTACTTAAAGGCAGGGAGAGATTCGTCGAACTCACGTTGTTCAGATAATTGCTGCATAGTTAGCCAATCAAAATTAGCCCCACAATATAAGTAGTGTGTCATTCCTTATTAGTATCAAATTAAGTCAAAAGACGGGAGAAAATCTCATTTCCAGAACCTAAAAAGGAAATGCTGCCTACATCATTTTTGCCGCGAGTCACGTAGGCGGAGGTTAGCCTCTTAATGGGCATTCCCAGTCTCAGACTGGGAACGAGGCAATTTCTCAAAGATTTGTCTAGTCAGGCTTTTACTTTATTTACTGTTCTCTATATTAACCACCGGCAACAGCGGGGACAATACTTACTTCATCACCATCTTTAAGTGGTGTATTTATACCTTCTAAATAGCGGATATCTTCGCTATCTACGTAAAAATTTACAAACCGACGTAGCTTTCCTTCTTCATCGCACAATCGGGATTTAATACCAGGAAAGCTTTGTTCTAAGGAGTCCAACAATTCAGCAATGGTGCTACCGCTGGATTCTAGAGTAGCTTGATTATTAGTCAAATTCTGAAGAGTCGTAGGAACTAAAACTGTTACAGCCATAGAAGTACAAAGTTAAGAGTGAGGAGTTAGGAATACGGTTAAAAGTTAGGAGTCATGAATAAAAAACTCATAACTCATAACTCCTAACTAAACGAGGACTTGTTGCCATTCCAAGCGATCCAGAGTACGCGATCGCTCTAGCGCACGTTCAAAACTATCGAGTTTGGCATCAATAGTCAAGGGTTCACCAACATAACCTTGGATTGCTTCTTGGGTTTTCAGACCATTGCCGGTGATGTAAATCACGGTAGTTTCATCTGGATCAATTTTGCCAGCTTCTACCAGTTTTTTCAGAACCGCCACGGTTGTACCACCAGCCGTTTCTGTGAAGATACCTTCGGTTTCTGCCAGCAACTTGATGCCATCAATAATTTCTGCATCATTAACTGATTCAATGTTACCACCAGTCTTCTGAGCTAGCTCCACAGCATAAATGCCGTCTGCTGGGTTGCCGATCGCTAAAGATTTAGCAATTGTATTCGGTTTAACTGGTTTAATAAAGTCACGTCCTTCTTTGAAGGCTTGGGCGATGGGTGAACATCCTTCCGCTTGAGCACCGCTGAAACGGACTTTCTTATTTTCTACCAAACCAACTTCTACAAATTCTTGGAACCCTTTATAGATTTTGGTAAATAGTGAACCAGATGCCAAGGGAGCAACAACATGGTCGGGTAGTTCCCAGCCTAGTTGTTCAGCTACTTCAAAACCTAGCGTCTTAGAACCTTCAGAGTAATAAGGCCGCAGATTAATGTTGACAAAACCCCAGCCATGTGTGTTAGCAACTTCCGAACAGAGACGATTTACTTGATCGTAGTTGCCCTTGACGGCCATCAGGGTGGGACTGTAGATTAGGCTACCTAGAATTTTACCGGCTTCTAAATCTGCGGGGATGAACACACAGCAGTCTAAACCGGCGTGAGCTGCGATCGCAGCTGTAGAATTTGCTAAGTTACCAGTGCTAGCGCAAGAAACAGTTGTAAAACCCAACTCCCGCGCCCTGGATAGAGCAACTGACACCACCCGATCCTTGAAACTAAGGGTGGGCATATTAACGGCATCATTTTTTATATAAAGCTTATTTAAACCCAGGCGACGGGCAAGACGGTGGGAACGAACTAAAGGAGTCATGCCAGTTCCCACATCTATAACATTGTCGGTTGCGACAGGCAAAAAGGGACGGTAGCGCCAAATTGAATTGGGCCCGGCTTTAATTGTTTCACGAGTGACAGTCAGACGTAGGGCACTGTAATCATACTTGACTTCTAACGGCCCAAAGCATAACTCACAAACATTACTGGCTTTGAGTTCATATTCCGCACCACATTCCTTACACTTCAAGGCTTGAAAGTAGGCAGTGCTGGCTTTGGTTTGGGTTGTGATTGCCTGAGTCATAAACTAGCTTTCCCTGTTTGTCTGTCACTGTCGACTGATAGTAACACGAGCAAAAATACCAGTCAAACATACCCGACAATTTTTGTCGGGTATGTTTGGTATTGAAAGGGATGATTTTTGTAAGCCTTTGATACAAGTAAGCCCCGTATCAAGCATTTACACTTACTCATTTATTGTTATAAAAAAATAAAATAGCCTTAGATAGGCAGTAATAACACTGCTAGAGAACATGATGAAATTGCATTTAAACTATGAGTAAATTACATTTATTTAAATCACTATTCCATTTAAGTGATCTAGACAACTTAGTCACCCTTCTATTTTTTATCTAAATGGCTCCACAAGGTAATATGCATAGCATGACAGCAAAGATTCAAAAGCTTTTCCAGATATAGGTTTTAATGCTTTTAGCGTCTGATTAAATCGCTAAAATTGCTATGTGTGTTGCCAAAATGAAGTTAATTTTTCAGTTTTGATGCACTCATTCATAGCTAGAGAAGTTACTTATTTATACGGAAGATTTTTTCTGCTATAAAAGCTACATTGCTATTTACATCGACAATTCAGCAAAATACAGTAATAAATTACACATATTTGCGATTGCCAGCCTTGAGTCTCAAGGGTAAGAGTAAAACAAGTAGGCAAGATATTTCTGCTTATTGCCTCAATGTAGTTTTTAAGGAGTGTCAATAATTTATTCAAATATACGCTCCCCGAAACATTAAGGTTTTGCGGAGATGTAATCGGTAATTCTTTAAGGAATTGCCGAACTTTATCCTGTCTCAAAACCCAAGATAAAAGTTCAGCAAATAAACAAACTACTTCTATGGTAAATCGAAATAAATCTGTCAACCAGCAGCGTAAACTTTATCAATCTCTAGTAGCAACAGCATTGTTAACTGGTAGCCTTTTCCAATTTCTCGCACCTGTATTAGCTGACGGAACTACTGCGGGTACATCTATCAGTAACACCGCAACAGCGACCTACGAAGATCCCAACAGTCCAGGGACAACTATAAATGCCACTTCTAATACTGTCGTTGTCACCGTGGCAGAGGTTGCTGGTATTACCGTCACTGCGTCTGGTGTAACAGATGCCACTTCTAGCCCTACTAATACAACAGTTCAGGTTGGCGACTTACTAATCTACACCTACACTCTGACCAACGTAGGTAACGACCCAAGCAAATTCCACATTCCTAACCAAGCAACAACAACTGGGCCGGGTACAGTTTCTGGCGCATTACCAAATGGTGGTACAGTTAACAGCCTGCAATATAGCACCGATGGCGGTCAAACTTGGACAAACGTTCCTCAAGGCGGTGTAGATACACCGTCAGTTCCAGTTGGTGGTACTGTACTGGTGCGTGTGCCAGTTACTGTAGAAGCTGGTGCTCAAACCAACGACATCATTACCGTTACCCTTGGTAATACCCCTGGTGATGCTCAAAACCAACTGCGGAGTCCTGATGGTGGTGACGTGTTCACTGTAGATAATCCCGATATTGGTATTACTGGTGAAGTACCTGGGGCACCAGTTAATGGTACACGGGAAGCTAGCGCTACTGAGCAAATTAAGGTTGGTTTAACGCTGAAGACCTACGCTTTAGCCACTATTCTCAAGATTCGCAGTGGCTATAACAATGCTGGCACGGCAGCGATTACAGATGATAAGCTGACCTACGATTTGAGTTTGCGAGTTGAGTCCAATGATCCCACGGGGCAGGGAATTACACCAGCAGCTTTGACGGGTACAAGCATCAATGTTGATGGTGTTGCTGGTAACTATATCTTGGTTTCTGATGCGATTCCTGCGGGTACAGATTTGGCAGTCGCACCAACGGCACCTCCTGGTTGGCGAACTGTCTATACCATTAATCCAGTTGCAACTGATGCTAATACAGCTAGTTGGACTACGACAGCACCAGCCTCTCTGTCCTCAGTCACTCGCGTTGGTTTTATCAATAATCCAGCGATTATTACTTCTATCGCTCCTGGTACAACGGTAAATGGCTTCTCGATTCAGCTAGCCGTTGAATCAACTGCATCTTCACCCTTAACCATCGCTAATATCGCCCAATTGTTTGGTCAAACACCTACCAATAATTTCCCAGTATACGACGAATCTGGTGACCAAAATCCCAGCAACTACGAAGGTTCTCCAGGTAGTATGACACCTCCTCTGGGTACAGATCCCAATGGCGATGGTGTTCCGAATACTTTACCGCCTGATAACGTTGATGATGGCTATATTAATATTCCAGGATCTCCAGAAACTGGGACTGACACGGGTAACAACAACAGTGGCACTGGTACTGGTGGTGAGGCGAACGTCTTCACAGTGCAAGCACCGGTTGCTTCTGCGATACTCAACGGGCCGCAGAATGCCCCGGATGCTACTGGGCCATCGGGTCTGACCAACGATGATTTCACTAACAAATCTTCTCTGGTTCCTGCCGGTACAGCACCTGGTAGTACACTTGATCCACAGTCAGTTGGTTTCACTAATACAGTTAAGAATAGTGGTACTGACCCAGGGGTTTTGAAGATAGAACCAACACTACCAGCAGATTTACCGAATAATACGAAGGTGACTATTACCTATGGTAGTCAGTCTGCTGTTTATACCTACAATAATGGAGCCTTTACAACACTTGGTACAGCAATTACAATCCCCAACTTTGCTCCTGGTGCAAGTATCAACTATGGCGTAGAAGTTGATTTACCTACAGGTACGCAGTTATCTACTGATATTAGCAAAGGCTTCCCAGTACCCATAACTGCTTCTATTGATAACTACACGACCGATAGCAACGCTGATGGAATCAAGGATACTGGAAACGATAATACCTTTGATTCATTTAACATCACTATTGATCGCGTGTATACTGGCTTCCTGAAATTGCTGAAAGTGTCGCGAGTCTTACAAGGAACTGGGCCTGTAGTTCAAGGGAATGATGGCACATTCAGTACCGATGCGAAGAAGCCTGCACCAGGAAACATTATTGAGTACCAAATTCAGTACACAAATATTTCCGAGCCTCAATCTGGAACCGGGAATGTGATTTTGAATGCTGACAAAGTTGTGATTATTGAAGATGGTACGCAAAGCCCCAACAATTGGGCGCTAGACAACGATAATAACACTCAAATTGATACTAGTAATATTGTTGGTTCAGCTAAGGATTCTGGGGCTGCAACCATCCAATTCTTCAGTGGTAATCCGGCTAATAGCTCTGGCATCGACCAAACCGGAATTACGGTAAACACGGACATTACTAAGTATGTGGATACTGTAACTGGCACGATCGCACCGGGTATTCAAAGAACATTTACCTTCCAACGCAAGGTGAACTAATTCGTTTGATCTCACTCCCAACCTCTCTTTGCTTGCAAAGAGGGGAGTGACTCTTTTTAAGTACAAGCAGGGAAAGATAAGTCAATAATCAACATTCTGGAAGTTTTTGAGGTTATCTATATGAGGCGTGTTTCTCTTTCAGGTTTAGGAGCGTTCGCCTTTGGCGTTGGTGGAGCGATCGCACTGATTGCTACAGTTCCATTTCTCAGTCAAATTTCGGGAATTGCAAATGTATGGCATTCAGGAAGTGCCGTTGCTCAGAATATCAAAACTCAAGGGCAAATTCAATTGCGCTTAGAAGCAGAAAAGCAAGTGGTGGCTCAAGATCAGCAGGGTAAGCAAAGCCAGAAATGGGAACCTTTGAAAGGTGTGGTGCGACCAGGAGATGTGTTGCGATATACCTTGACTGGCGAAAATAAGAGCGATCGCCTAGTGAAGAATTTGACTCTTAATCAGCCTATTCCCAAAGGAATGGTATACGCACTGAAATCTACAAATGTGACTAATAATGGAAAAATTACTTACAGCATTGATGGTGGGCGTAGCTTTGGAGAAAATCCCACTGTTAAAGTTACTCTTCCTGACGGCAAAGTGGAAACTAAACCAGCACCTGCCATTGCTTACACCCACATCCGTTTACAGGTTCCGTCAGTTCCAGCAAAGGCGACGGTCAAGGCGACTTATCAAACCCAAGTACGCTGATTGAAATTGGGATCGTTCTTTACCTTTTCTACTAAGGACAACCCTCACGCAACATTTAAGAAATCAAATCGGATTGATGTAGCGGTGGACTTTTAATAATTTTGAATTTCTACAAATAAATAAGTGTTTTTCTTAACAAGAAGCTTGGCATCCCAGAGGAGATATGTTCAGTGAGCTGTCCTCAAAACCAAAAGCAAATTACTTCTAGCAGTAGCTGGTGGCGACGGTTAACAGCTACTGTTCTTCTGGGAAGTTTTTTGCATAGTACTATACCTATACCAGCGATCGCACAACAGACTAACAATCTGGCTGCGTCTTTGCCATTAATAAATCAAGCTACTTATACTTATACAGACTCTGCTAGTAATTATAAATATCAAGGAAGTTCTAGTCAGATCAATGTTAGTCCTAGCCCATTAGTTGACCCATTAGGAAGGATTCTAGGTTGCGCTGGCACAATTTTACCTGACTATACAGGTTTTTCAGTTGGGGTATACGAACCTAACTCTAGTGATCCAACTGGGACAGAATTGGGTAGCTTGGTTGCTTTGACTCGAACAGAGTTACCAGATATTCCTAATAACAACGTTCCTGGCGGTAAATCACCAAATACTGAGAATAGTAACCCTTACTTTGTTACGAATAACCCTGCGGGTGTCTACAATTTTTTACTCGATCCGAATAAGGGTCAAACTGATCCAGGTAAAACCTACATTTTTGTAGTTAATCCACCACCGACTTCTATCTATAAACAACGACGCGTCAAAATTGAAATCCTTGCTAGCAGTGGCACACAAGGTAATGGTGTCGTGCGATATGTCGCTACTTCTTTAGATGGTCAACCAATCAGTCTCACAGGCGAAACTAGGGTAGAGCAAACAGTTGTTTTAGTTCCCAATGCAGAAGTTGTGGGACTGGATTTATTAGCCTTTGAATTCACCACAAATTTGTGTCAAGCCAATCAGTTGCAGATTATCAAAACAGGCGATCGCGCTGCTGCTGAACCTGGAGATACGGTAATCTACCGCCTGTCGGTAAAAAATCTCGCTGATGCTGGTTTGAATAATATATTTGTCACCGACGATCTACCTTTAGGATTCAACTTCTTGCCTAAATCTGTACGGGGAGAGTTGGATGGTCAACCAGTCACTATCACCTCAGAACGGAATGGTAACACCGTGACATTCCGCACAGACGTAACGATTCCCACAGAGAAAGTCCTGAATATTGCCTACGCTGCTCAACTAACAGCCGATGCGCTGCGTGGTAATGGTCGTAACAGTGCGATCGTTAATGCCCAAAGAGCTGATAACCGTTTTAGTACCAAAGATGGGCCTGCAACGCACCAATTGAAAATTCGTCCAGGAATCGTTTCTGACTGTGGGACGATTATCGGTCGGGTGTTTGTTGATAAAAACTTTGACGGTGAACAACAGCGTGGTGAGCCTGGAGTCCCCAATGCCGTGATTTTTCTGGAGGACGGGAACCGCATCACTACAGATCCTAACGGTTTGTTCTCCTTAGCCAATGCCTTACCTGGATACCACACTGGTGTACTAGACCTCAGCAGTGTAACCGGTTACGCCCTAGCTCCCAACCAAAAATTCCGCGAACGGAATAGCCAATCTCGCTTGGTGCATTTAGAGCCTGGTGGCTTGGTACGCATGAATTTCGGTGTTACCCCCACATTTCAGGAGCCAGTCAAGAAATGAAACCCAGACTGCACTGTGCAACTACATTAAACCTGAGATTGATGGGGGCGATGCCGATAATAGCTCTCAGCCTCGTTTTGTATCCTGCGATCGTCAAGGCAGAAATCACCAGTGAAAAGGAGGTTTTCACTGATTCTCCTTCGCAACGAGACAAGGATGTGGAAAACCCCTCTCCTAAAAGGGGAGAGGCTTTGAATTCTTCTCTTTCCATGCAAGGGAAGGGGGATGAGGGGTTAGGTTTCGCTTTGGTTGTTGCAGATAACGTGAAAAATCAGGTCGAAGATCAAGCCGATCAGACACCAAGTACTGATATTTCAAGGCCAGATGTACAGCCAAGTGAAACGGAAATACAAGCATTTCAACCAGCAACTTTTATTGATTTGCCTAGAGGCTTACGCAAAATAGCAGGAATCAAGAATGACAGAAGCGAAGACACAGAGACACAGTTTCAAGCTTCTCCAACGGAAATACAAGCATTTCAACCAGCAACTTCTGTTGATTTACCTAGAGGCTTACGCAAAATAGCGGGAGTGGACAAGGAGACAAGGGAACAAGGGGTGAATGAAAATCTTCCCGCGTCTGTCACTCCCATCTCCACAGCAATCAAAATTCTGACTCCGACGGCTGACAGTGTTGTAGATGTACAAGCTACCACGGTGATTGTTCAGTTTCCGTCTGGTAGTCAAGTAGAATTGCGGGTAAATAGCGCGTTGGTAGATTCTTCCTTAGTGGGACGGACGGAAACTGATGCCACCACCAACTTGGTAACGCAGACATGGTATGGTGTCTCGTTAAAAGAAGGCAATAACACCATCTCTGCACAAGTAATTGGAGGAACAGAACCCGCTGTAACGGTGCAAGTCGCAGTCCGGGGAGCGCCACAGCAACTAACCTTAGAAACAGTTGAATCCCGTATCCCGGCAGATGGACGTTCTACGGCTACAATCCGGGGTCAACTCATTGATGCAAGTGGCAACCGCTCTAATCGTGATGCTGTTGTTACTTTGATACCCACTACTGGGGAGTTGGTCGGGAAAGACTTCAAACCCGATGAACCCGGATTTCAAGTGGAGGCGAAAGGGGGACAATTTACAGCGATTTTGCGATCGCAGCTAAAAGCGCAAACTGTCACAATTCGGGCGATCGTTAATGATTTAGAAGCCTTTACTCAACTGCAATTTGAAACAGCACTACGTCCGAGTTTGGTGACAGGGGTCATAGATTTACGTTTGGGCGCTAGAGGTACAAATTATTACGGTAGTTTCCGTGATTTCCTCCCTCCTGACAAAGACAACGGAACGCAATTAGATTTTCATTCAGCAATATTTGCCACTGGTGCGATCGGGGAATGGTTGTTTACAGGTGCATATAACAGTTCTCGCAGCCTGAATGAGGATTGCAACTGCGATAATCGCCTGTTTAGAACTTATCAATTCAGTGAGCAAAACTATCCTGTCTACGGCGATAGCTCAAAAGTTGATGTGGTCGCTCCTTCCATTGACAGTTTCTTTCTACGTTTTGAGCGTTCAAGTCGTATCCCCGGATCTGATCCTGATTATGCCATGTGGGGTGACTACAACACAGAAGAATTTGCGCGGCGATCGCAGCAATTTACTTCTATCACCCGTCAACTCCACGGTTTTAAAGCTAATTACAACTTAGGAAACCTACAAATAACAGGTTTTTATGGCAACAACTTAGAGGGGTTTCAACGGGATACCATTGCTCCCGATGGTACTAGTGGTTATTACTTTCTCTCTCGCAGAATATTACAACCAGGTAGTGAAAATGTCTTTATCGAGTTAGAAGAACTCAATCGTCCTGGAACTGTACTAGAACGCAAACAGCTTAACCGAGGCCCAGACTACGAAATCGACTACGATCGCGGTACATTAATATTCCGCGAACCGATTCTTCGTACCGATATTGACAAAACTGGACAAGTGTTAGTACGTCGGATTATTGTTAGCTATCAATATGACAGCACAGACTCTGACGGCAATATCTATGCTGGTCGTTTGCAATATAATCTTTCTCGCAAACTTAACCAGGAAAGTTGGATAGGAGCAACTTACGTTCAAGAAAATCACGGAGTGCGTGACTTTCAACTCTACGGCGCAGATGCGCTGATAGCTTTGGGTGACAAGGGGAAGTTAATCGCAGAATATGCCCATTCCACTAATGATTCTGATGTTGTGGGAAAGGTCAGCGGTGATGCGTATCGCTTGGAAGCTGAGGGAGAAATTGCCAATGGTATTCAAGGTCGTGCCTATTATCGCTTTGCTGATACGGGCTTCGCTAATAATGCCACTATTAGCTTTGTCCCAGGACAAACCCGTTATGGAGCACAGGTTACAGCTAAACTCACCTCAAGTACCAATGTTAGGGCGCAATACGACCACGAAGACAATTTTGGGATTGCTCCCCAACCACTAGACACCTTTGAAGAACTGTTTGCACCCCGTTATGAGTCCATACCTGGGAGCAAAGTTGATAATTCGCTGACAACGATTACTGCTGGGATTCAACAACGCTTAGGTAGCGCTACCTTTGATGTGGATTGGATTCATCGCCATCGGGAAGACCGCATCTCTACTAACGCCCTGAGTAGTAATTCTAATCAATTGCGTTCGCGTTTCACAGTTCCCATTGCTAAAAATTTGACTTTCCAAGCCCAAAATGAACTGAGTTTATCTTCCCAAAAAGATACAGTTTACCCAGACCGTACCATCTTAGGTTTGAATTGGGCAGTAATTCCTGGTGTCAGCGTCAGTTTAGCTCAACAGTTTTATACTGGCGGTCAATTTTCGGGTAATTCCATCACCAGCTTAAGTGTTAATGGTGAACACAAACTCGGTACTGATACAACCTTGACTGGTCGTTACTCAATTCTGGGTGGTGCTAATGAACTTACTACCCAAGGCGCAATTGGTCTAAATAACCGTTGGACTATTGCTTCAGGATTGCGGCTGAACTTAGCTTACGAACACGTATTTGGCAACTTTTTCGGACGAACTGCGGCGGGTCAACAATATGCCCAACCCTACGCCTTTGGTCAAGCAGCATCTGCGATCGGTTTTGATGGTGGTGATAGTTACAGTGTTGGGCTGGAATACTCTGATAATCCACAGTTTCAAGCCAGTGCTCGGTACGAACATCGCTCCTCTTCTAGTGGTAGCAATACAGTAATTACCGCAGGGGCGGCAGGTAAAATTTCTCCGGCTCTCACAGCTTTGGTACGCTATCAACAAGCAAACTTTTCCAATCAAAAACTTTCAGGATTGGGAGATACCGCTAACCTAAAGCTGGGTTTAGCTTACCGCGACCCCAATAGCGATAAATTTAATGCTTTGTTGCGTTATGAATATCGCCAAAATCCGGCGATTATTCCTGAGACCATTCTGTTAGGCAGTGGTACGGGTTCCCAAGACCATACTTTTGCTTTAGAAGCTATTTACGCCCCTAACTGGCAATGGGAATTCTACGGTAAGTATGCTTTGCGTAACAGTACTTCTTATTTAGCTAACGATTTAGTTGGTACGAGTATGGTTAATCTGGGACAATTGCGAGCTACTTATCGTTTGGGATATAGCTGGGATTTAGTTGGTGAGGCTCGCTGGATTGGTCAATCTAATTACAGTGAGACAGGCTTTGTTGTAGAAACAGGTTACTATCTCACTCCTAATCTGCGCCTTTCGGCTGGATATGCTTTTGGTAAAGTTGATGACCGAGATTTTTCCGGGACACGTTCCGCAGGTGGGCCGTATCTGGGTTTAACAGTCAAGCTGGACGAATTGTTTGATGGCTTTGGACAGCAGAAGCCTGTGCCACGTCAGCAACCAGAATCTACGGTGCAGAGCCTGATAAAGAGATTACGAAAGTAAGTATTAGACAGACAAAGCTTGTTTGACTTCAACTGGTTCACCCGTCAAGCTAAAAGGACGAACTTCGGTAATTTTTACCTTTACTAGCTGCCCTTTCAATTCTTTGATGTCGCCACTGAAGAATGTCAAACGATTTCCGCCAGTGCGTCCCATCACCTGGGTTTGATCTTTAGGATTTTGGTCTTCTACTAAAACTTCTTCAATGCGTCCGAAGTAACGTTGCGATCGCTTGGCTACTTTCAAGTTTCCTAGATGATTGAGCCGTTGGAGGCGATCGCTTTTAATTTCTTCACTTAGCTGATTGTCCCACAGCGCGGCAGGTGTCCCTGGACGCGGCGAATATGCTGCTGTGTTCAACATGTCAAAGCCAATATCTTCCACCAGTTTCAGGGTATTTTCAAACTGTGCTTCTGTCTCCCCAGGAAAACCGACAATCGCATCGGCACTAATGGAAGCATCTGGCATATACCGCCGAATGGTATCGATGATGCGGCGATATTTTTCATGGGTATAACCCCGCGCCATCGCCTTTAAAAGTTCATTATCCCCAGATTGAAAGGGAATATGGAAGTGTTTGCAGACTTTGGGCAACTCAGCACAAGCCTTAATTAATCTCTCTGTAAAATAACGGGGATGGCTAGTAGCAAATCTTAGCCTTTCAATCCCCGGCACATCATGGACGTAATAAAGTAAATCTGTGAAGTTGTGCAGATGTCGACCTTCTGCTGTCGCTCCAGGTAAATCTCTGCCGTAAGCATCAATATTTTGACCGAGTAGAGTAATTTCTTTGTAACCTTGCCGTCCTAATTCTTCCATTTCAGCCCGGATAGCTGATGGTGTGCGAGATTGTTCCACACCACGCACATTAGGAACCACGCAATAGGTACAGCGTTCATTACAGCCGTAAATTACATTTACCCAAGCTGTTACCTTACTATCCCGTCGCGGTTGGGTGATATCTTCAATAATATGAACAGACTCGGTTGCAACAACTTGGTTACCCTCGAAGACTGACTCCAGCAAATCTTTGAGGCGGTTGGCATGTTGTGGCCCCATTACCAAGTCTAATTCTGGGACTCGCCGCAATAGTGCTTCACCTTCTTGCTGGGCAACACAACCAGCAACAATGAGCGTTAAATCGGGCTGCTCATGCTTGCGCTTCGCTTGTCTGCCAAGGTAGGAATATACCTTTTGCTCGGCATTATCCCGAATTGTGCAGGTATTGTAGAGAATCACATCTGCATTATTCGGATCTTCTGACCATTCAAAGCCCATGTCTTCCAAAACGCCAGCCATGCGCTCTGAGTCAGCTTTATTCATCTGACAACCGAAAGTAGTGATGTGGTAGTGGCGTTTAGAAGTGGTCATGGGGAATTCTGCTTAATCAGCGTAATGTATATAAGGTTTATTTTTATTCTAACCTGCGTAACGCAGTGTCTCCTCTCTACTCTCTGTCTCAGCCGTAGTCAATTCATCTGTAAATCACTGTAATATCATGTGGGGTGAATCAACCTGAGTAAAAATGTTCGTAGTCAGGACTTCAGTCCTGGTCTTGTTATGGGAATTGTGGCGGATATTATATAAATTACAATGCATTTTTTGCAACTTTATATACATAAAAATGGACTGATCAATGATAAATGCTCATATTTACGTTGTTGCTTAGTTAACCAATTAGAATGAGGTTATTCTTGAGCCTCAAAGTCAACTTTATCATAAATATCTAACAGAGAGATTTGAAATTGAATAGAGGATAATATTAGAATACTATTCTCTTCTTCATACTCTGAGAAAATCCATTTCTTTTCATCAGTTTTAGAATACTGTTCCACATGATTTTTGTACTGATCAATCAAAACATATTCTTGAAAACTGGGGATGGTGCGATAAGCCGCAAATTTTTCATCTATGTCATAGCTTCTGGTAGATTTGGATAGGACTTCACAAATAACTAAGGGATTAGTAATTGTATCTTTACGTCCCTCAGAAAATTCTAATGAACCTGCAACAACCATTACATCAGGATATGTATGAATTCGCTTTTTGGGAATCCATAGACGTTGATCAGCAACGAATACTCGATAAGGTTGTCGCTTCAAAGCAAAATTGAGGGTTGCACTCAGATTAAGAGCTATTTGGTTGTGATTTGGCGTTCCACCTGTCATAGGTATAATTTGACCATCTATATATTCATGACGATACTCGGAAATGACTTCTAGCTCTAGGTATTCTGTGGGAGAATAGTGGCGTTTTTCTTGTAATTGCATAGGGCAGGATTTTTGATTTTGCATTGACCAGATACCATTAATTATGTCTGATCAATGCGATTCGTTTTTACTGTAGCGTTGTTTCTTAAGGCAGAGGAACGCTAAGAGATTATTAGGCTGGGTTCCAAGTACCGTGAAAACTGTGGGGGATGACGCTGGGTAATCCTAGTTTGCAAACGGGTTCGGCATCCAGACGATCGCTATCAAATACCCAAACTTCACTACTATGAGAATTACCATCGTAGACAACAGTTAGTACCAAACCTTGTTCAGGGTTTTGGGTGTCTTGGGCATGGATGGGTTCTGAAGGATAACGATTTTCTCCTAAGTCTGCTTCAGTAAGGGTTTCGGTCTTGTGATCAAAACGAGCGATCGCATTTACTATTTCTTGGCTAATATCTGTTCCTGAACGGGATTTTGACATATATGTGTACCGGGAAGCTTGCCCCACGTTTTGCTGTGGTACATTCGGAAATTCGCAGTGTCCGTTGAAGAGTTGCTGAATTGACGTAACTTTGCCAGTTTGGGGATGCAGATGAACTCGTGTTAGTGTACTTTTAGCTGGGGTATGAGTCTCACCTGTAGCTACTTCCTTGAGATATTGGTTAGTTTGAAAATCTTCATAACGGGCGATATCCACAACCACTGAGCCGCTAGCATCTACATAACCATTACCAAAATGCCATTGGAACCAAGGTTCGGTTTCTCCACGACTGACTACAGATAAGGTTTGTCGATCAATAACTAAAATCTGAGTTCCTAATCTAGGTTGCCACTCTAGCGAATCACTATAGTTGTTTGTCCCTATTAGCACGGGTAAGATATTCAACCGCACTGGCGGAATGAAAAATACAATATACTGTCCTGCTAAAACAAAATCATGCACCAATGGTACACCTTCTAGCTGGTATGCGGCTTGTTGGATAATCCGGCCAGTCGAATCGCTTTTGTAAATATTTAACGTCGCATTTAGTCCAGCACTGATGCCAAAGTTAAAAATCTCCCCTGTTTGCTCATCACGTTTATAATGTGCGGAATAGTTTAATCCTTTAGTTAACCCCCCTAAATCATCTTCGCCCCAAGTTTCTAAAGTTTGTAAATCGAGGGCGTGGGGTTTACCACCTTCCCAGAGTGCCAAAAGTTTATCTGGAAGTGCTAGCACCGAAGTGTTAGCGGCATTCTTAATCGGCTTTTGCCATTGATTCCAAATTGGCCCTGGTGCAGTCATGCCATAATTACCGTAGAGTAATTTACCTGCTGCGGCTTCTTCTTGATAGCCAGAGGTTTGCACGTAGCGATAAACTCCGGTTGCAACTGCATCGGTAAAATTTACAGCAAGAATTGCTCCATCTCCATCAAACCAGTGTCCCATGTGAATGCCACCGCGTTCTAGCCGTGCGGGGCCATTGCGGTAAAGTGTGCCACGCAAGCCATCTGGAATTTTGCCAGAGATAATTGGCAGTTGGGTAGGGAAGAATTCTTTTGCCGGTTCTGCGATCGCACCTGCCCAAGCTCTTTTAGTTGACTTTTTCTCGATGGTATGCATATCTAAGTTTTACTTGATAAATTATCGATGTACATAGTTGCATTCTTACATTTTCATCTTTGTTGCAATTTTTTAACAATGCCTCTGAGTGTAGAGGGATAGAGGCTTTGGCAGGATATTACTCATTAACTGAGCTAGCTCATAGTAACTAATAGGAATAACCACTAAATTGAAGTCAATCAATATTCAAAGTGGATCAAGAAACTATGATTAGCCAACAAACAATAGATATCGTTAAATCTACAGCACCTACCTTAAAAAACAAAGGTCAGCAAATCACAACTCGAATGTATGAAATTATGTTTCAAAATCATCCAGAAATCAGAGAGCAATTTGATATGTCTGCTCAAGCAAATGGTTCTCAGCCTGCGAGGTTAGCTACAGCAGTTTATGGCTATGCTGCCCAGATTGATAATCTACCAGCGTTAAAATCAATGGTGGAAAAAATTGCTCATCGTCATGTGCAGACTCATGTTACACCAGAGCAATATCCTATTGTTGGAGGAAGTTTACTGCAAGCGATGAAAGATGTTTTAGGGGAAGCTGCTACAGAAGAAGTAATGGCTGCTTGGAGTGAAGCTTATGAGGCATTGTCTGAGGTTTTCATTCACAGAGAACATGACATATATGATGAAGAGAGAAAACAACTTGTGCATTCTTAAGGACAGAACTAAGTGTCATAACGACGGCTTAAGTGTTTTAAGACGAGGTGCTGTCTCAGAAAGTGGGAATTCTTCTAAATAAAGTTCCGTTGCTTCCCGCAAATTAGCGTAGGCGTAGCCCGTCGTAGACATCGCTTCTTCTATTGTCTCTCCTTGGCTGGCGGTTCCCACCTCTGGACATTCAGCTACATAAACATCCTCTTCCCAATGCAGGATTGCTGTAAAGGTTCGAGTTTTTGTATCCTTAGCCTGTTGTAATGAACTCATGGAGTGTTTATCTGGCTATCTTTTCATTTTTCTATTGTTACTTAACCACCTGGAACCAACAACATCCGCGCCTCAATCGCTTCCCAGGTTTGAGGCGACACCCGCACAGCTGCTTGTTTGCACTGGATGATGAGGTAATTGGCGTAGAGATAATTTCCCAGTACCATAGCTTCTTCCTTAGATAAGTTGACCATTTCTGAGCTAAGTTTGAAAGCATTGAGTAAGGTTTGTTGGAGTCGCTTAGAAAATACCCAACGCACTTCGTTGGGTTGTTTATCGTCAGGAATCAGAGCTTTCAGTGTTTCTAGTTGGGCAATCAGCATTGTAAAGTTGATATTATTGAAGATTTTTAATTGTTCAAATTGACGAGTATAGTCGATAGCTTCGGCGTTGGCGTTGACGATAGCATTGGCATAAGCACCAGCAATTACGTCAGCGCTTACGTAGGTTATAGCGATATCTCTGGTGTTCATGTAAGTACAGGCGTAGGCATCAGCGTAGGCATTGGTGTCACCGATGCTCATGGCGTAGGCATGGGCGATGCCGATGGCAATGGTATTAGCGTTGATGAGTGCAACTGCACGTTTACCCACAGGTTTAAAATCCCCTGGCGATCCAGCTGTTACATGTTCTGCCCAATTTAATAAAGCTTGTAACTTCGGTGTATTAATATACTTCTGTGCTTCCTTTTCCATCAACAACAGCAAATCATCTGCACCACCGCGCATTAACCCAGCTACTAACAAAAATACCTCTTTCCAACGTTCATCTACAAGATGTTCAGTGACTAACTTCTCAACTTGGCGATGGTCATCAATATATTGTGCTGTTAAATATTCCTGTAGCGTTAGATGAGAGAAGGAAAAGACATCCTCGGCGCGTTCTACTAAAATTCCTTGTTGAATAGCGATCGCATTCAGCACTGATTTCCCATCTAAATGCTGAGGTGCATTAAGATTACTTGCTAAAAATGTTTTGATTTGCTGAACAATATCGCGCTGTAAAAAGAATAGTCTGTCAGACTCAAAACCTGTATAAGCAATCTCTGATAGTAATATCTCTTCTAATTCTGTATGTAGTCCTTGATAAATCTCATCTCTGAGAATTCGCTTTTCTGATGCCCACTCTTCTAGTAATATCCGCAGTGCCTTCCGATAAAGAACACTGCGATTATCTGAAAAACTTTGGGAACGGTCATAAAATAAACACAGAAATGTCAACAATAAAGGTGTGTGCGCCAACTCTTTTGCAGCTTTATGTTCCGGTTTTTGCAGTAACTCCCAGCATTTATCGCCTGTCTTCGCCTGCTTGTCTGCTTCACAATGAAACCAGTTATAAATAAATTGCTGAATTTGGTTATCATCAAAGTCTGCCATTGCCACATCGCTAAAGCGACGAAAAGCGCTGCGATAAGCCGCAGTGCGACAGGAGGCAATGAAACGATTTTGATCATACTTGTCAACAAAGTTTTGAATTTCGCTAATTGCCTCAGTCAAGTTTTTTGTTGGTACTTCATCCAAACCATCCAGTAAAATTAGTAATTTACCTTCTTCTAAAGCTTTGGCTGTAAATTTATCTGAAGATGGAAAGCCACAAATACGAAACTCTTCAGCAATAAACGTTTCAATATTGATATTGCTGGATGCGAACCTTTTTAATTCGATAAAAACTGGAATGCAGGCATGTTTAAATCCTCCTTTTTTACCTTTGAGCGCTTCTAGTCCCATCTTCCGCACAAATGTAGACTTTCCTGCACCAGGCCCACCAAGTACCATCAGATATTGTTTATCATTAGCAACTTTAATTCCTACTTGTTTTTTACCATCTTGAGATTGAAACCTTCGGCTTCTAGCTTGGCGATAGACTTCTTCTAAATTCTCAATAGATTCAAAACTACGGATAGCATCATCACCTAAAAACTGTACTGCTGTATAGACCGATTCCAGTTTGACATGTTCACGCATTCCTAATACTTTAAGAATGCCATGCCGTTCTTCGTAGTTCTGGACATATTGTTTTGATGCAGTAAAAATTATCTCCCTAGTTTTTTCGTCCAGGGTTTTACCAAATATTCCTAGAACCTTACCGCCACCTCCCCAAAGGATTTGGAAAATCGGAACTGCTAAACCGCTAACGGCTTGTGCGGCTAAAGATTCTATTCCTGTCATAAGATTATCAGTTAATATACTTAAAAATTAAAGCAAAGCTGTATTATCCAACTCTAAGTTATATTATGACAACTACACCAAGCTTCAATTCCTGGGTTATCTCTCCCCAACCAAATCCTCAAGCCAACTTGCGTTTATTTTGCTTCCCCTATGCTGGTGGTAGCTCAATGATTTTTCGCACTTGGCCTAATAATCTACCTAGTAATGTTGAAGTCTGTGCTGTGGAATATCCAGGACGGGGAAGACAGATTCAGTCAGCACCCTTGACGCGATTAGAATCTCTTGTGGAAGCGATCGCTCCACTTCTATTACCATACTTAGACAAACCATTCGCCTTCTTCGGTCACAGTATGGGCGGATTAGTTAGCTTTGAGTTGACACATCTACTTCGTTCTAAGTATAGTCTTGCTCCCTTCCACCTCTTCATCTCTGCTCGTCGCGCCCCGCAAATCCCGCCCAAAAAACCACCCCTCCACGTCCTATCAGACTCTGATTTGCTTAACGAGCTACACAGTCTTAACGGTACACCCAAAGCAGTATTAGAAAACCCGGAACTAATGCAGATATTCCTCCCCATTTTGCGGGCAGATTTTGCCGTTCTGGAAACTTATATTTACACTCAAAAACAGCCACTGGAGTGTCCTATTACTGTTTTTGGTGGTTTGCAAGACCAAGAAGTTAGTCATGAGGATCTGCAAGCATGGCGAGAGCAGACAATCGCTGCTTTCTCATTACATGAGTTCGACGGTGACCACTTTTTTATTCATTCACACCAGGAATTATTATTTAAACTTATATCTCAAGAATTGCAGATGCGTAAGCGTAGCTGGTAGTAGTGATCACATACAAAGGAGTTAGGAGCCAGAATATAGAATTTTCCTGACTCTCTGAACTTCTTATATACAATATCTCTACTTTTTATTTTTGGGTAGCGATCGCTAATTTTGCCCCTTCAACTTGACGTACCCGATCCATCACGGCTACTACCCGACCATAATCAACTTTCTCATCAGCATTAATAATCACCAAAACTTCTGGGTTCGAACCAACTAAGGCACGTAGTTGCTCTGTCAAATCATCAACTGCAATTGGTTTACGGTTTATACTTACCTGTTCTTTTTCATCTACCGTAATCGTAATTTTAGTAGGAACTTGCTGTTGTTTTGCCGTAGTTGCCTTCGGTAAATTTACTGGTAAACCTTCTGAACGGGTTAAAAACAGAGTTGACATGATAAAAAATGTCAAAATTGCAAATATCACGTCAATCATCGGCACGATGTTAATCTGTAGTGGAAGTTCTGGCTCATCTTGTAGACGCATACGTTTTTTCTCCTCGTTCATAGCGACGGCGGTAAAGTAATTCTAGCTGTCCCCCATACTCCTGAATTAGTGCAATTTGCCGTTGGTAAAGTCCCCGGAAGGTATTGGCAAACAAGAGTATGAATATAGCAACTATCAATCCTGATGCTGTTGATACTAGGGCTTCACTAATCCCAGCCGTCACACTTGCCGTTTTACTACCTCCCACATCACCAAGATTTAGGGAAGCAAAGGAAGTTATCAATCCTAATACTGTGCCCAGAAGACCTAACAGTGGTGCCAGACTAATGATTGTCTCGAAAAGGTTTTGGAAACGTTTTAACACAGGTATCTCAGCCTGCGATTCGCTTTCTAACGCCAAACGAAATTCCTCCGGATTTGGCTCCTCTAATTCTAAAGCCGCCAGAAAAATCCGGGCGAGCGGCAAATCTGCGTTTTTCTGAAGTTTATCCATTGCACCGACAACATTATCGAGACGGTAGAGATTCAAAACATCTCGCACCACCCGGTTTTGACGCTTATTAATCCGTACCCAAAACCTGATCCGCTCGATAATCAGTGCCACACCCAATACCGAAAACGCCAACAGGGGCCACATGACCACACCGCCTGCTGCAAACAAATTCTGAATTCCCATGTAGTGCCTCTATAACGTCATCCACAATACAAAATCAGACTACCAGAATCTGGAGAAAAGCTGAAACTTTTTCTCAATAAAATATAAAATATAATGATAAATTTTTCAAATATAATGCTCATTATTTTTATTTACTTGTTCGTTTGTTTTACATAAATTAATTTAATTCAATTGCAACAAAAATTAATCTTGTTCAAAAACCATGATGTTGGTGGTTTGGAAAGATATTTTTGCTAGCGCAGGGTTCCGTAACATTATCCCAATTAATTTTAATTTTTTACTTGATATTTGTAACCTTGCATTCTAAGATAGCTAAATTAGTGAGAATAGGTAGCAATAGCTATGAGCTTTTCCGGCATTACTGTCGAGCAACGTTCCAAAGAAGTTGAGGCTCTCAAGTCTTTTCTGACTTACAGTCTAATAGGTTCACTGGCGCTGCATATCGGCGTACTGTCCTCAGGCATAAGTAATTATTTGACGAGAGTACCCACAGGAGAAGAAGAACCAATAGAGGTCGCGATCGTGGATTCTCCAACTGGGGAACCAGAAAAACCAATTGCAGAGATTCCAGAAGAAATAAAAAAAGAACCAGAAGTTGTCCAAAAACAGCCTATAGAAACTCCACCAATAGAAAAAGTTCAGCAGCAATTTGAACAGATTACAGCAGTCTCTCAGAAGCCACAGCCGACAAATACGCCGCCAAAAGCAATTGTTACCAAGCCAGAAGTTGCTGTGAAATCTGCACCCATTCCACAATCAACTCTATCTGGAGATTCCAAAGCAAGTTCGGCGGGTGGTGGTGGCGGTGGTGGCGGTTCTGGAATTGGTTTAGGTTCAGGTAGTGGTATTGCTGTAGGTACAAGTAGCGGTACTGGCACTGGCGGAGGAACTGGCACTGGCACTGGAGGTGGCATTGGCAGTGGAACTGGCACTGGTACTGGTAGTGGAATTGGTAGCGGTATTGGCAGTGGAATTGGTAGCGGCACTGGTAGTGGAATTGGCAGTGGCACCGGTAGTGGAATTGGCAGTGGCACAGGAAACCGTCCGACAGTAGCAACAGCACCTACACCTCCAAAAATTAACAGTTCAGGTAATGGTAATGGTCGTGCAGCCTGCCGCGAATGTAATGCCAAGTATCCAGAGGCAGCAAGACGGCGAGGAGTTGAAGGCAGAGTAGAAGTAGCTGTAGATACTGATGCACAAGGCAATGTTACCAATGTGCGGATTGCTCGCTCCAGTGGAAACCGCGACTTGGATGAAGAAACCATGAGACAAGCGCGTGACTGGAAATTAAAACCCGCAGAAGGTGGTAGACAAGGGGTATCTATAGCCACTGAATTTGCCATAAAAGGTTCACGGCGATATCGCCAAGCTCAAGAACGAAAAACACAAAGACAAGCACAAGAGAGAACCCAGCAGACAACGGCTGCCAACTCCACAGAAGAAGCTCCAAAACGTAGGCGCAGAGAGTTGACACCCTCATCTAATGAAGCTAGAGCCACAAGACCAGCAATATCTGGATTTAGTCGGCGACTGGAACCTCAAAGAGGAGAAAGTACTACTACAAACTCATCATCTGGAGCTAGGACAACTCGCACTCAAGGAACTGCAAGAGAATCTCTACGCCGTATTCGTAGTGAACGAGCGGGTAGTAATTCATCACAAAAGCCACAACCAACCGCAAATCGGCGGCGGCGAAGAGATAACGCTAGCCAGAACAAGTTGCGGGAATCTTTGCGCGGTTTACGCCAAAAACCTCAATCGCAACCTGCTGCTCCCAATCAAGAGTAGTAATCTGTCAAGTTAAGTTTGCTGGGTTTGTAGTGAGCGCTTTAGCGTTCAAGTTAAGGACTAAAGTTCTGACTACAAACTTCTAATAGAGCGGCAAAGCTTACTGGAATCATACTTTGATTAGCGATCGCACACCGCCTCCTATTTTTAGGAGGCGGTTGTTTTTTATACAGGAATAACTTTATTAAGCATTACCCCTCTACCATGAGGATGAGGGGTTAGGAGTGCAGTAATTTTATGATGGATAATTAGACACACTGGCAATAACTTGATTTGACAATCAGTGGAAGTGAATCATCCTGAACTTCCCCATTCCCCAATTTCTCTGATGAAGTCGATGAAAATCGCCTGCGCCTAAGAACTGGTAGTAGTGTTTGCTCATCACCAAATTATATGCTGAGAGAATAGTTAATAGCTAACTATCAAGTTGCTCATCTGCACTTTATGCTAGGCGTTAAATTCACTGATTTGAATAAAACTTCTACATAAACACACACTGATGCAGTTTGATTTGCTTGAATAGCTATATTGATAGGACATTGATACGACGGCAATTCACAATCCTGATTATGGCAAGTAAATTCATTGATGTTAGGGAATATACTGTCAGGGCGCACAAAAGACAGATTCATACTCGTGTTTTCCAGTTTGTCTGTAAAGAGTGTAACGATCTGACAAAGCGCGAGACGTTTGGCCCTCGACCTTTATATTGTGAGAGATGTCGGCCTCCCCAACCGCCTAAGAAATCCCAGCCAACATCTCACAAAGCAAAACCCAGAGCAATGTCTTACAAAAGTGACATCGATTTAAATTGATTGAAGCCTTATGAATCAAAATGGACAATTAGAGCCACCTCCGGGCACTTTTCTCTCACCACTGTTGGAATTACGAGACTATTATGCTCGTCTTACAGAAGAGTATGAACGCCTCTTTGTGCAGGCGCGATCGCAGCTCGATCATGTAGAAGCATTGTTGTCTAACTGGTCTTTTTCTGATACCAACAAGCAGATATCAAGACTGACGGCGGCTGATGAAACCTCAAATCTTACCCAAGAAGCCTCCCTGCGGTTTTTATCACCTCTTGATGACATCGACGAAATCAAATTGGTGGAGTCTGTACAGTCAAAACTCACAGACTCAAATCAGGTTGAGATAGATAATTCTTTTTCTGCTGCTGTTGATACAAAAGAGAGTCAACCTCTAACTACATCGCCAGATGCAAAGATCGCCCCAGAGAACAACGATAGTTCAACGAAGGTGGCGGAAATTCCCATGCTACCCCAGTATAATCACGCTCTCTCACGCATGGAAGCCATAAAACAGCTATTGCAAGAGCAGATAGGCACTGTCTGTCATATCGATTTTATCGTGCGATCGCTTTATGGAGAGTTAGATTCCAATCTATTCAAAGTAGTTAAAGGTAGGGTTCAATCTTCCCTCACTCAAGGCAGAGAAAGGAATTATTGGGTAACTATTCCTGATGAGCCAGGTTGTTATACTCTGGATTTAAGTTTGGTAGCCCCAAGTAACCGCAATGGTGCTTCTAGGAGCATCAAAAACAAAAATAAGAAGCCTTTTGTACCCCCGACAAAAACAGTACCGATGCTCAAAGCCTTTGAGGGTCAATTCTTAATTGATGCCCTCACCTCTCTGTTTGAAGAAAATCCAGGTAAAGTTTTCAGCGTTGCTGAAGTCATCGCTGGAATTTATGGAGAACTAGATTCTCAGCAACTTCGAGAGATCAAAAATAAGGTGCTAAATGAATTATCTAGAGGCTATCGGACAGGCAGATTCTCTAGGGTTCCTAACCAAATTGGCTTCTATACTTGGGACTCTAATCTGATATTGGGGGCTAGTTCTCGCTAAATTGGCATGGGGAAGAGGTAGAGGGGCAGGGGGGGCAGGGAGCAGAGGGGAAAGAGGTAATTATTCTCCCCTTTGCCCCCTGTCCCCTGCTTCTTCTCCACTCCCCTATCCCAAAAACAGCTTGTATGCCGGATTCTTGTTTTCATCCCAATAGCGATAGCCAAGGTTATCGAGAAAAGCTTGCCACTCTTCCATCTCGTGGGGGGGAACCTGGATACCAACAACGATTCGACCGTAGTCTGCGCCATTGTTGCGGTAGTGAAAAAGACTAATATTCCAGTCGGGACTCATGGAAGTAACAAACTTCATCAATGCACCGGGACGTTCGGGAAACTCAAAACGGTAGAGCAATTCATTGTGAGCCAGGGGAGAGTGCCCACCCACCATGTGGCGCAGATGTAATTTAGTTAGTTCGTCATCCGTTAAATCAAGAGTTTCAAATCCTTGAGCTTCAAAGTTTTCTACCATTTTGGCAGCATCAGCACGATTTTGAATTTGCACACCGACAAAAATATGGGCTGTTTTTTGATCAGCAATGCGATAATTAAACTCGGTAAGATTACGTTTGCCAATACATTCACAAAACTGGCGAATACTTCCCCGTTCCTCAGGAATTGTGACTGCAAAGATCGCTTCGCGGCGTTCGCCCAACTCTGCCCGTTCTGCCACAAAGCGCAGGCGATCAAAATTCATGTTTGCACCGCAGGCTACAGCAATTAAGGTTTGTCCCTCGATTTGTTCTCGTTCTGTATAGGCTTTGGCCGCTGCGATCGCTAATGCACCAGCTGGTTCTAGAATGGAGCGCGTATCCTCAAATACGTCTTTAATCGCAGCACAAGTATCGTCTGTATCCACCAAAATAATTTCATCTACATACTGCTGACATAAACGGAAGGTTTCTTCACCTACTTCTCGCACCGCTACGCCATCAGCAAATAACCCCACTTGAGATAAGCGCACCCGATGTCCCGCTTTTAGCGATTGAGACATAGCATCAGCATCTACTGGTTCAACGCCAATAATCTTGATTTCGGGACGCAAGCGTTTTACATATGCACCAATCCCAGAAATTAATCCGCCCCCTCCAATCGCTACAAAAATTGCATGGATGGGTTGCTGATATTGTCGTAAAATTTCCATCCCAATTGTTCCCTGTCCAGCAATGACATGGGGATCATCAAAGGGATGAATAAAGGTCAATCCTTTTTCTACTTCTAATTCACGGGCATAGCTATAAGCATCGTCGTAGGTGTTTCCATGTAACACGACTGCTCCGCCCCTCATTCTAACCGCGTCTACCTTGACTTGGGGTGTAGTTATTGGCATGACGATAATCGCTTTAGTTCCCAAGCGATTGGCTGCAAGGGCAACTCCCTGAGCATGGTTACCCGCAGACGCTGCAATTACACCCTGCGCTAATATATCTGGTGGCAGTTGCACCATCTTGTTATAAGCACCCCGCAGTTTAAAGGAAAATACTGACTGCATATCCTCACGTTTCAGCAGAAGTTGATTATTTAGCCGCGCAGACAAATTTGGGGCATACTCCAGTGGTGTTTCCTGGGCAACATCGTACACACGGGCAGTGAGAATTTGGATGAGGTAGTCGCAAAACATGGGCGTCAAAGTGTTAGCAAATGCCGGATGGAAATTAATTTTACGTTACAAGCGATCGCACTGGTTTTATTTAATTACACTCCCTCAAAATTTTGAGTGAATAAAATTTAAAAAATACTAATACTATTTGAAGAGAAAGAAGTTCAGTAACTGATTTTTTTTAGTGACCTCAAATTCAGTGCGATCGCTGATAGATTGATTTTAAAAGAGTTTCGCCAACTGTTCGAGTATTTAAATCAACAGATAGGTATAGTGTTGCTTATGAACATAACTTCTCAATTTATGTTAAGGTATTTATGGAAGATTAAATTCGGCTGTGCAGTTTGTTTTTATATATACTTGTATTACAGACCTCTCCGGATCTAAATCTCTACACCCCCTGATTCTGGAGACATTCTTATGTCAATTTACGTCGGTAACCTATCTTATGAGGTTAAAGAAGATGACCTCCGGCACGTCTTTGCAGAATATGGAACGGTAAAAAATGTTCAATTGCCTATCGACCGAGAAACAGGTCGGATGAGAGGCTTCGGCTTTGTAGAAATGGAATCAGACGCACAAGAAACAGCAGCGATTGAGGCCCTTGATACTGCTGAGTGGATGGGTAGGAGTTTAAAAGTCAATAAAGCCAAACCCAAAACAGACGGAGGTTCCTCTGGCGGTAGACGAGGTGGTGATGGTGGTTCCTCTCGCCGCTATTAAGGATTAAAACTAATAATTTAACTCTACAGTCTTGAGGGCAGACAAGGCGTCTGCCTTTTTTTGTGCTTTGGTTGACTGGAGCAATTACCACAACCCAACCACAAACTAAGTCAATTTAGTAGAAATTATAATATGGCGCAAATAATACTAGGCAAAAATGAAGGGATTGAATCGGACTTACGTTGATTTAAGCGAGAAGTATCCAACGCGGGGGTTTTTCCAGATATCAGAAAGCACCGACACTTTGAAACGCCTCTGCAAAAGCTCAAAAGCAAAGCAATTGCTAAGGATAAACAGCGTAAGAGAAGTTTCCACAATTGATAATCTCTATCTCTTATGAAGCCATGCGCTCATTTTTGTAACAGGTGTAGTAACCATGAACCCAGAAGCTAAACATATTGTTAGCGAACTAAGGCGTGAGTTCTACTCTAACTTTGCTGCTGCGATGGATATGCCAGTGCTCATAACTGGTACATCTTATAGTAGTAATTCACCGATCGCATCTTGGATGGATCATAGGCAGAGGCTGAATTATGTAAATGTATATGCTTATACAGCACCTGATGAATTTGTCCCATTCCGCCCATTTATTCTTCGACTGGCTATTAATAAGAGTGCTGGTAGAGTCACGACGTTTAGAAAAGGACAAGTCTGCCGAGGTCTTAATTTGGTGTGGGACTTTGAATTAACTGTACTACCAAAAGAAATCTTAGACTTTCTTCCCTGGATAGTTAATTTAGTTGAAGCTCATGATAAAGGTTCGCCCTTGTTGCTAAAATCACCACCTCATTCATTTGAATTAGAAGTACCAGAGGTTGGGTTATTTAATAATGCATGGACTCAGAAAGCTTGGCTCCTTGCAAATTCGACAATATCCTAATGGTTGGCGCTAATCGCTCTTTTAGCAACCGACTAAAAATATATGTGCTTGGGCTAAGTTTACCCAATAATAAAGTAGGCTCGCTACTTTGGAGAACCTCCCAAACCTTTGTAAATTTTTAAAACAAAATAGGTAACGTTGCACTATTGCTAAAAGGTTCTCCTCATTTGCTTAGTAATCATGCTACTCGCGCGTTAATGCCTACTATATGCCTGATAATTAATAAGGCAATTTACAGAGAGCAAAGATGCAGACTCTCCAAAAACTCTCCCTCCCAAGCATGGGCTGTGGGACTTGGGCCTGGGGCAACCAACTGCTTTGGGGATATAACGAAAGTATGGATGACCAGTTGCAAGCGGTGTTTAACCTTTGTGTAAGCAACGGTGTGACTTTATTTGATACAGGTGATTCTTACGGAACAGGGAGATTGAATGGACGAAGTGAGCTACTCTTGGGACGATTCAGCCGAGAATATGTAGGTTCAGGCAAAGACAATATTTGTATTGCTACTAAGCTTGCTGCTTACCCGTGGAGATGGACACGTCATTCAATGGTAAAGGCTTGCAAATCATCTGCCCAACGCCTGGGAAGAAACGTAGATTTGGTACAGATGCACTGGTCGACAGCAAACTATGCTCCTTGGCAAGAGGGAGGGCTGTTAGATGGTCTTGCCGATCTTTATGAGCAAGGACTAGTTAAGGGAGTAGGACTATCTAATTTTGGGCCTCAGCGGCTTAAGCAAGTGCAGAAAAAGTTTGCTGAACGAGGCGTTCCTATTACTACTCTGCAAGTTCAATACTCTCTGTTGTCTACATATCCTGTCACCCAACTAAAGCTCAAAGACCTTTGTGATGAGTTGGGAATTAAATTGATTGCCTACAGTCCTCTGGCTTTGGGTCTACTGACAGGAAAATACTCTGAGCAAGGCCCTTTGCCCAAAGGCATCCGAGGTCTGCTGTTTAGGCAGATATTGCCAGGAATGCGTAGAAGCGGAGCGGCTTCTGCTGGCAGATCACTTTTGGCAACTTTGCAAGAGGTGGCACAGTCCAGAAACAAAACTATGTCACAGGTAGCAATTAATTGGTGCATCTGTAAAGGAACCATTCCTATCCCTGGAGCAAAGAGCGTGGAACAAGCAAGGGAGAATATTGGTGCATTGGGTTGGCAATTAAATGCCAGTGAGATTGCAGAGTTGGATAAGGCGGCGGCGAATGTAGACAAAAAAATGGTACAGAATATCTTTCAAACTAAGTAAAATTTAAAGGTTACTGAATTTGAATATGAATCATTGCAAAAACCTGGTTTAAATCTGAGAAGGAAAATACTTGGATTTTACACGCATTCAGACATAAATCTCTTAATTATGTCTGATTAACTAATAATATAACTTACTCTTTTTCGATTGCAATAAAGTGCTATTTTAGCGAGTGTATTGTCAAAAATAGCTTTTATAGCGGTTCTTGCATGGGTAAGGTACAGAAAAAAGAATTAACCACAGATGAACATAGATACGCGTAAGGGCACGGCAATGCCTTGCCCTTACGCGTGTACATCATTTAAATGAGAATCGCTATATATCAAATATATTCGTAATTAAAATTTCGTAAAAACTATTTTTAGATAATATTTTAAAAAGACTTAAATCAAGGAGTTATGTCCTAATATTTGTTCTGAGGAGCTTGATTTTTAAAGTTTTCTAAGAAAGAATGAATATTGAGTCTAACATCTTGTAGACACTCTTGGTGACAACTTAACCTTATCCAATGTCCATAGTCCGCGAAAGCGGACTTTTTTTATGCAGCTTCAAGTTTTAACCGATTGTTAAGTAGATATGCATACATAAAAAACGCTTTGTAGTAAGCACTTTAGTTGAGAAAATCTTTAGTGAAGCCTACAGCTGGCGGGTACGCTTAACCTAATTATAATCGCCTCTAGGTGTGCTTATTTTCTAGCAAAAGCCAAGTCACTTTCAATTAATTTGGCACCTGTTAGGTTAGCCCCACTCAAATTGCAGAAGTGAAAATTTGCCCCTCTGAGGTCTGCTAGTGATAAATTAACTCCTGTTAAATCTGCATCAGTGAGGTTAACTTCACTTAAGTTAGCGCTACTTAGGTTAGCCCCACTTAGGTTAACTAGTTGCAGGTTTGCGTTGGTTAGGTTAGCCCTCATTAGGTATGCTTTACTCAGGTCAGTTCCACTTAAATTAGCTTCACTTAGGTCTGCTGCCGTTAAATCAGCTTTACTTAGATTGGCTTGGCTTAGGTCTGCCCAACTCAACTTTGCATAACTTAGGTTAATTTCACTCAGTTTTGCTGATGCAAGTATTGCACACCTCAAATTAGCATTAATAAAATTTCTTTCTCCCATTGCATAACGGCGTAAAACTTCATCAGTTGTTACTCTGTTTAGAACAGCTTTTGATGCGCCTTGATAACACCATGCAGCTTCTAATAGTTTGGTAGCAGTGTTAACAGCTATCTCATCACATTTAGCGATTATTACCCCATTGCAGCCATCCCACTGACCGTTAAGCATAAGGGCAATCTCACTAGCAGCAGCAATTGAGTCAAATAGTAGAATAGATTCTTCATGCCGTTCTAACCAGCTATTCCAAACAATCGAGATAATATTTTTCATTTCTATTAAGTGTTGGCGCGTTAAGTGACGATTACGGCTCTAACTTCAAGATATTATTAAACTCTGCTTACCTATCTCTGCCTTGAATTATTTATTCAAGGTTATTTCCACCAGCTACCAGCCCAAAAGATTGGGCTTCCTTTTTCAAGACTACCTCTTGCGCCAGTTAATGACAGAGCGCTGTACAAAGACCTACAACACTGATGCAGTCAATTTACAGCACCCAGTCACAAAGAAGTTACAATCGGCTTAAGTACAAAGTCTGCAAGAACTAAATCCTAAGCGGCTGAGTCTGAGCGTTCTATTTGCTGCCGAATGGTCTCAATAGAAGCATTAATGCCAGCTAGTTTAGACTCTAAATCATCTCGCATCCAAATCAAGAATTTTAATTTCCGCTCTAAGCTAGCTTTGTGCGAAATGGGTTCGCTTCCATAACAGGCATTACCCCAAAAAGGAAACATAGTTTACCTCTGTATTTAGCTTTTGTAACAGTGCAATATATTGCACCACTACACTACATTATGACTAATCACAATCAGGCTGGTGTGTGTAACAACCGATCTAAATTGTACGTGCTTAACGAACTTTGTTAAAAGTTATCTATCGAACTAGCAAAGTTTTCTATACTGCCATCAATTCTTTCTATTCGCCCTTAAAGAAAAATTGCAGTGATGGTGGCACTTCAGCTAAAGACAAAAAGATTCTGCCAATTTGGCATTACAAGTCTCTGTTTTGCGGTTTAAATGAGATATCAAGAGAACGGGACAGCCCAAAGGTTACATGAGGAATGGTTTACCCTATGCCTCAGTACCTTCACAAATCGCCAGTTGTTGACCCAACGCTGTAGAATATCTTCTCAGGCAACTTACAGCGCTCGGTCATCGCTTCGCTACAACTGGCTAGTAATTTACTAGAAAACACATAGCAATTAACGGTTCTCGTTTATGTGAGGTACACCCGTAGGGGCACGGCAGTGCCCGTGCCCCTACACCTGGCGATATAATGTTGTACCGCATCTGAGTGGGAACCGCTATAAATCTATCTAGTAGTTAGATTTGGCAGATATCACTGCTGGCATATTTCCTCTCTTCTCTACGAGACGCTACGCGAACGCTTAAATGAAGAGGATGAAGTCCGATGATCTTTTTACATACTGAGCTTATGAAATTATACTCAATCTTATAAGGAAGAAAAGCTTAAGTGAACTGTATTGGATTTAAGAGGGTTAAAGCAGAATAGGATGATGGGGTAATTACTGATTTGCCTTTATAAGCTTAGTAAACTCTTGCAAAGTTTTCTGATACTTTTCTTCAGCCACCCCAAATAAATCATTATGATTTGCTTCTTCAACCCACAAAGAAAGTTTTGGCGATATTGCAGCATTGAACAGCTTTTCTCCATGAGCAAAAGGAATAATCTCATCTGCTTTTCCATGAATCACTAAGATTGGGCATTTTACTTTTTTGATATTCTCCAGATTGGGAAATTTATCAAAAGGTAAAATTCGAAATATTACTATTACTTGAAAAGCGGAAATAAACGAACTTTCAATAATTAAACCAGCTACTGGTTTCTGCATTGCTAAGTTTACCGCAGAACCACCGCCAACCGAACGCCCTAAAACTATAATTTTTTCAGGTAATATTTTTAAATTTTGGGTCAAATAATTGTAAGCGCTATTGATATCTTCATATGCGTGACTTTCTGTTGCCTTTCCTTGACTCGTACCATAACCACGATAATCATAAGCAAAGACACTAAAACCCCAGGCGTGTAATTTTTCTAATATCTGTTTGATATCTCCTAAATCTTCGGAATTACCATGAGAATAAAGGATAGTATAATTAGCTTTATTGTTCAATAAGTATGTAGCTGAGATATTTGTATTTGCCCCACTTTTTAACTTAATAATTCCAGGATTATCCTGATAGCTAGAAGGTTGAGACAGAAAAATCATGCTATCTGCCCGAAGATATACATATCCGCTAAAAAATATATAAATAAATATTAAAGATTGAAGCAATCTTTGCCAACTAAAATCACCAATTAGCAATTTTATAAGTTGCTATTTTTCCATTATATTTTATTTTTAGGGTAAAGCTTTATTAATAATGAAGATATCAGTCGTCAGAATTTAGTTACTTATTCTATACGACTAAAGGACTATTTTGATTTTCGTGCCGATTTGGGCGGTGTTCGGTGTGCGCCAAAATACTTCTCACTGCGATAGCGTAGCCATACCCGCAACACTTGGGGAATCTGCTCTTTTTGTTCCTTGCTCAGTGTATTATAAAGGGCTAATGCGCGATCGCGCTCACCCCTACAAGCAGCGTTGTTGTGAGCATCCCAATAACTGCGGGCTACCCGAATCCGGCGACAGACTTCCTTTATCAGCGCTTCTGTTGTAAGTGGAGCTTCCTGCTTTGCCATATTCAGATGCAATAAATTTCTAATGCCATCGTAGTATTCTCTGATAAAAGTTGCGATGTTCTTATAGTCTCTTTAAGACACAAAGATTAGAGTAATATAGCAGCGGTGGTATCATTGCATCAAAATGATACCGTAATTTTGTCTAGATTATAGAATGCTATCGCCCTGGCAACGGTAGATTATTTCTTAAAGGAGTTTGCTGCAATGTCCACAACACCAACGACTCGACTAATTTTGGAGACTTTGCTCCCCCATCTCAAAGTAGCAGCAGCCTATGCCCATTTTCTTCAACCAAAAATTGCTGCACTTCCCCCCAAAGAACAAGGAAAAAACTTTTTTACTGCCGCGCTTACTGATGCGGATTTGGCTATTCAAAATCTGATAGAAGTTGTACTACTGGCCACTTTTCCAGAGATTCGCTTTTTTGGGGAAGAGTATGAAAGTTCTAACAATACTAAGTATTTTCGCGCTACCGAACTCGGTTTAGATGGTGATTATTTAGTCACACTCGACCCAATTGATGGCACGAAGTTTTACATTGATGGACATTCTAATTACCAAATTATCCTCAGTATTCTAAATTCGGATGACTTTGAAGCAGTAGTAGCTATTTCCCCTGCCCAAAATGTTTATTTTTACGCTGTTCGAGGCGAAGGTGCTTTTAAAGGGACGCTGGAGATGAGCTTAGAAGCCTGTGCCCCGTTACAGATAACATCCCCCAAACCTTCTATTTTGTTGGGATGGGGAATGAATTCTGTTGCACATTTACTAAAAGATCGATATAAAGTAATCGATATAGCCACTGATTACTCTAGTGATATTCAAATTCCCAATCTCAATGGTATTCTTAGTGGCGACTTGAGTGGAGCAGTGACCAAATCGGGCAAATTTATTGATAGTGCTGCACTTGCTTTTATTGCGAAAGAGGCTGGCTGGATTGTAACTACTCTGGATGGTTCGACTTTACCGCCACTGCATACTTGTCAAAACTATAGCCTGCCTGGATTGATAGTAGCTGCCTCACAATCTGTTCATCAAGACCTACTGAAAGCGATGCAAAGCGTAGCTGTTTGAGGGTAAATAACTAGTTAATTATTTGCTAACTATCCCTAAACAAAATGAAAATCTGTATTGTTGGCGCGGGTGCGATTGGTGGATATTTAGGGGCAAAACTGGCACTGGCTGGTGAAAAAGTGACACTGATTGCTCGTGGTTCTCATTTGGAAGCAATTCAAAAAAATGGGCTGAAGTTGCTCATGGCAGATGGTTCTAGCCAAATTGCTACTCCATCTCTGGCAACTAATGATATCCAGTCAGCGGGGGTACAAGATGTAGTAATTTTAACTGTCAAAGCTCACAGTGTGCCTGCGATCGCACCTTCTCTCCCTGCACTCTACAATCCTCACACGATGGTGGTAACAGCCCAAAATGGCGTTCCTTGGTGGTACTTTCGCAAGTATGGCGGTGAGTATGAAGGGACACGGATTCAATCTGTTGACCCAGATGGGATTATTGAAGCTAATATCGGTGCTGATCGTGCCATCGGTTGTGTTGTTTACCCGGCAACTGAAATCATTGAACCAGGTGTGATTAAGCATATTGAAGGCGATCGCTTTACTCTCGGTGAAATCGATGGTGCTAAAACAGAACGTATCCAATTATTGGCACAGGCTTTAAAACAGGCAGGATTTAAAGCACCAATTCGCAATCAAATTCGCACGGAAATTTGGATCAAATTGTGGGGTAATGTAGCGTTTAATCCCATCAGTGCCCTGACTGGTGCGACTCTAGAGGATATTTGCCGCTATCCCCTTACCCGTGAACTAGCGCGGCAAATGATGACAGAAACTCAAGCGATCGCCCAAAAGTTAGGTACTAAGTTTGGCATTACTTTGGAACAGCGAATTAATGGGGCAGAAAATGTTGGTGCCCATAAAACCTCGATGCTACAAGATATTGAAACCGGACGCTCCACGGAGATAGATGCTATTGTTGGCGCGGTGGCAGAATTGGGAAAACTTACTCAAATTCCCACGCCTTATATTGATGCTATTTATGCCAGCGTTAAGTTGCTGGAGGCGACCAAAGTAAGAGTTTGACGAACCACAGAGGCGCAGAGAACACAGAGTGAGGAGGAATAGAGAGGATTTTTGCGTCAGTTGTGGGATATTTTTTTATTTGGAATTCTCTTAAGGTGCGGAATGTAAATTATAGAATTATCAAGTTCATGAAGAAAAAGAAAGCATGGCTATTAACAATACTGGTTGTAGCTGTAGTAGGAATTAGTATCATTACAGGACATAGTAATTCTCTCAAAGCTGTCTCATCTTTAGGGAAAGACACGCTGACGATGATTACTTCCCCAGATTATCCTCCTTATGAGTTTTATGATACTAAAGGAGGCGATCGCCAAATCGTTGGCTTTGATATAGATATTGCTAAGACCCTTGCTGAAAAACTAGGGTTTAAACTTCAGATAATGGAATCTGATTTTAATGGATTAATTCCTGCACTCCAAGCAAATCGCGCTGATTTTGTAATGGCTGGGATGACTCCGACTCCAGAACGTCAGAAAAATATTGATTTTTCAATTATTTATTACGAAGCTAGAGATACAATTGTCGCTTCTAAGGGTAGCAACCTGAAGCAGCCCCAAGACTTATCAGGGAAGAAGGTTGGTGTACAACTAGGAACCATACAAGAACAAAATGCTCAGAAAATTGCTGAAAAAGTTGCGGGTATTCAGCTAAAGCAACTCAACAGAGTGCCGGAAGTAGTTCAAGAAATCAAATCTGGGCGAATTGATGCAGCAATTGTTGAGGATACCGTCGCTAAGGGATTTGCCCAAGCTAACCCAGATTTAGAATTTAATATTATTCCTTCAGAGGAGGCAAGTGGATCAGCGATCGCTTTTCCCAAAGGTTCTGCCTTAGTAGAACCGTTTAACAAAGTCCTTCAAGAAATGAAGGACAATGGCACGTTGGCTAAACTAGTAACCAAGTGGTTTTCACAAAACACTACCGCCAATCCTGCATCTTCAACTCCTGCCAAAGGCGGATTGAATCTTGATTTCACTAGAATTCTTCCTGATATTCCCTTTATTCTTCGGGGAATCCCTTTAACTTTGTTGTTTACGCTATTGTCTGTCTCCTTGGGGTTAATCTGGGGAACAATCCTGTCTCTATTAAAAATTATCGGCATCAAGCCGCTTACCTGGGTTGCTAACGCCTACACCTCTGTTTTTCGAGGCACACCTTTGCTATTACAGTTGGCGTTGGTTTACTACGCAACACCCCAGCTTACAGGCTATGACATTTCGGCATTGCAAGCTGGGGTGCTAACTTTTACCCTGAATTCTGGCGCTTATATGTCGGAAACCATCAGGGGTGGAATTCAGGCGGTGGATAAAGGGCAAAGTGAAGCGGCGATGTCTATGGGTGTTCCCTATTGGTTGATGATGTGGGATGTGATTTTACCCCAAGCATTGAAGAATATTCTCCCCGCATTGGTAAATGAAACTATTGGACTGCTCAAAGATTCGGCGCTGGTGTCAACCATTGGGGTAGTGGAAATATTACGCAGCGCCCAAATCGTTGGTGCAAATAAGTATATTTATTTTGAACCACTGCTATTTGCAGGGTTAATTTACTATGTTTTAGTAATGGGTATGACTTTGGGTGCATCTGCTTTAGAAAGGAGGTTACGGGAAAGTGAGTAATGTAATCATTCGCACGGAATTCTTATGTAAATCCTTTGGCAAACTCGACGTACTCAAAGATATTTCCACTGAGTTTTATCAGGGAGAAGTGGTTGCCATCTTAGGCCCTTCTGGTTCAGGGAAATCTACCTTTCTGCGATGCATAAACTTGCTAGAACAACCCACTAGAGGAAGAATCTACTTTCACGAGCAAGAAATTACCAAGCCTAAAGCAAACATCGCTAAAGTACGGCAGCATTTGGTGATGGTATTTCAACATTTTAATTTGTTTCCCCACATGAATGTGCTGCAAAATGTCACCTACGCACCCATAAAGGTGAAAGGAATAAACAAGCAAAAAGCAGAAGAACATGGCTTAGAATTGCTTGCTAAGGTAGGTTTAGAGCCAAAAGCTAATGTCTATCCTTCTAAACTATCTGGGGGACAGAAACAGCGAGTAGCGATCGCTCGGGCATTAGCAATGGAACCAGAGATGATTTTGTTTGATGAACCCACCTCTGCCCTAGATCCAGAAATGGTTAAGGATGTGCTGGAAGTGATGAAAGCTTTAGCGCTATCTGGAATCACAATGGCGATCGTTACCCATGAAATGGGCTTTGCCAGAGAAGTTGCCAATCGAATTATGTTCCTCGACCAGGGAAGTTTAGCAGAAGATACTACTCCTGGCGAGTTTTTCCAAAATCCTAAGTGCGATCGCGCCAAGCAGTTCTTGGAAAAAATGCTTTAGAACAATTGAAATTCGCCGCTTTTTTTGTATTCTTGAAACTTTTCAAAAACAGGGCGATCATTTGGCATTAACGTAGGTAAGTCAGCCAAATCAAAAAATTCCAGCGCCAGCGATTCTCCATCTAGGCAAGCGAGACTGCCTTCCCATTCAACAGCTCGCAAAATTAAAATGAAGGTTTGGACGCGATCGCCATTGGGATAGGTTACAGTTTCAAAGGCTGGATTGGAAGAAAAGCCCACAGGTGCAAACCGCTTAACCGTTAAACCAGTTTCTTCAAAAACCTCTCGTGCTGAACATTCTTCGGCAGATTCACCGACTTCTGGACAGCCACCAGGTAGCCCCCAAAGTTTGAAATCACTTCGCTTTTGCAACAAAACGCGCCCCAAGTTATCCTCAATAATCACACGTGCGCCAAATAATAGAAGTAGGCGATCGCCTACAACTTGTCGTAACTTGCCGAGATAAGAGTCTGACCAACTTGCCATAATCTGAGAGAAAGTTTGTAAAGAAACTCTAAAGGTAGCAAATAGCGATCGCCTGAAAACAGGATAATGCAGCTGAACTGGCCAATCCTTCAGATTCAACCTAGAACTATGGCATCTATTGAGCAGTTAGGCGATGGCTTAACAAAGATATTGCTGAAGCTCAACTATAGCGGTTCTCGTTTACGTGAGGTACACCCGTAGGGGCACGGCACTGCCCATTGGTGTCAACTTAAGCTTAAACCCTTTTCAAATCTCGTTTCCAGCCTCTGGCTGGAAATGCACTTCAATTGCGGCTCTGCCGCAAGTCTAGAGGCGGAGCCTCAACTACGGGCATTCCCAGTCGGAGACTGGGAACGAGACATATCTAAAAGCTTGTTCTAAGATGGCTTTCACGTTAAGTTGACACAAATGGGCACTGCCGTGCCCCTACACCTGGCGATATAAATAATGTTGTACCGCATCTGAGTGGGAACCGCTATAAAGTCTTCAGGTGTTCAGTAAATAACGAACACCTAATATTTATCTCTGTGAAAATGCCGAAGAGTCTGGTGAAAAACTTTGGTGTGGAAAGCGTAGGCGTATCCCGTTGGAGACATCGCTACTTGTCAACTCATCGGGAATTTTGCTGAGACAAATCCATCAAATTTGCCAGCTTGTAAACTACCCGCGCCCCGACATTACCATCCCACTCAGCATCACCGACTTCGCAGATATCAAAGCCAATAATTTTTCTCCCACTATTAACCAACTCCCGGAACAGACAAAAAGTTTGCTCTAATTCCAATCCACCTGGAACAGGAGTACCTGTACTCGGACAGAGTTTTGGATCTAGACCATCGACATCAAAGCTAATGTAAACATACTCAGGTAGATGACTGATAATTTCTCGGCATAAATCAAGCCAAGTTGTTCCAGAGTAAAGCTTTTGTTTAATGGCAGTGTCGTAATAAGCAATAATGCGACTATCAGATTCGTCAATCATTTGCACTTCATCATGACTAATATCACGCAAACCCACCTGTACTAGCTTGGAAATCTGCGGTATTTTCATCGCATTAAACATAATCGACGCATGGGAAAACTTAAATCCCTCATAGGCATCGCGTAAATCTGCATGGGCATCAATGTGCAAAATGCCATAGTTGGCGTAGTTAGCCGCTAATGCTTGGAAATAACCTAAAGGCGAACTGTGATCTCCACCAATGACTGCAACTCGTTTACCATTATTAATTGCTTCTTGACAATTTTCAAACAGCCATTGATTAACCTGTTGGCCAGCCTGATTAATTTCTGTCAAGACAGGAGTTAAATCTGGTGTATCTGAGAGTTGTTTACCTTGGGCTAATCGCTCGATAATTTTTGCTGCCAAGGTGCGATAGTATGTGTTCTTCTCTAAAATATCTTGGGGAATTTCCACCATGAAAATTCCCTGCTTCCAACCATCAGGGTTATCAAAATCGAACAAATCCAGTTGAGTCGAAGCATCGAGAATTCGCTGTGGGCCATTAGCAGTGCCTGCGCCATAAGAAACAGTGACTTCCCACGGCACACCAAAGACAATCAAGTTTGCAGACTCGTAATCGCAGGGCAAACCTAAGAGGTTGCCATTTATTTCACCTACGCCGCTAGGATTGTAGTCTTGTAATTGATTACTCATCGATTATCTTCTCGATTTACGTGGATAGACAGCACGCCGCCTAGTGGACATCTGCATTGTAATAAAAATTTTTCACAGGCGGTAAACTAGGTTTGAATTCTGAGGTGGAATGGTAAGGGTTTGAGGTGGAGCCACATTTTTATACTGCTTACGAGCTAAATTGGTAAATAGCTTGATTTATCTTTCTCTAGCACTCTGATGCAACCCTTGATACCCGCTAAATTAGTAATTAGCTCGATGTTACTGCTGCAAGTGCCTTGGTGGAAAGCTTGCCCATGACCAACGAAGAACTGCTGCAAATAATTGAAAAAGCTGCTAGAGACAAAGCAACAACATTAGATATTTCTGGAAAAGACTTAACAACGCTGCCAGCAGAGATTGGTCAACTCTCCAACCTCAGCCACCTTGACCTCAGCTACACTCAACTGACAACGCTGCCAGCAGAGATTGCTCAACTCTCCAACCTCAGCCACCTTGACCTCAGCTACAATCAACTGACGACACTGCCAGCAGAGATTGGTCAACTCTCCAACCTCAAACAGCTTGACCTCAGCTACAATCAACTGACGACGCTGCCAGCAGAGATTGGTCAACTTTCCAACCTCAGCCATCTTGACCTTACCTACAATCAACTGACGACACTGCCAGCAGAGATTGCTCAACTCTCCAACCTCAACGTCCTTGACTTTGGTTCCAATCAACTGACGACGCTGCCAGCAGAGATTGCTCAACTCTCCAACCTCAACTTACTTGACCTCACTTACAATCGACTGCCGACGCTGCCAGCAGAGATTGGTCAACTCTCCAACCTCAGTCAGCTTGATCTCAGATCGAATCAGCTGACGACACTGCCAGCAGAGATTGGTCAACTCTCAAACCTCAGCCAGCTTGATCTCAGATCGAATCGACTGACGACACTGCCAGCAGAGATTGGTCAACTCTCCAACCTCAACGTCCTTGACTTTGGTTCCAATCAACTGACGACGCTGCCAGCAGAAATTGGTCAACTCTCCAACCTCAGCCTGCTTGATCTCAGATCGAATCAACTGACGACACTGCCAGCAGAGATTGGTCAACTCTCCAACCTCAGTCAGCTTGATCTCAGATCGAATCAACTGAAGACGCTGCCAACAGTGATTGGTCAACTCTCCAACCTCAGTCTGCTTGACCTTACCTACAATCAACTGGCGACGTTACCAGCAGTGATTGATCAACTTACCAACCTCAGCGTCCTCGAATTTATCGGCAATCCCTTAGAATCAGTTCCATCAGAAATCATAACGGGAGGATTCAGAGCAATTGTGAACTTCTACAGGCAACAGCTAGAACAAGAAAGCGATCGCCTCTACGAAGCCAAGTTACTGATTGTGGGAGAAGGTGGTGCAGGTAAAACTACCCTAGCCAAAAAAATTCAAGACCAAAAATATACATTACGGCAAGATGAAATTTCCACCGAAGGGATTGATGTTATTCAATGGAAGTTCTTGCTCGACAATGACAGAGAATTTCGGGTCAATATTTGGGACTTTGGTGGTCAAGAAATTTACCATGCGACCCACCAATTTTTCCTCACGAAACGCTCTCTTTACGCCTTAGTTGCTGATACCCGCACAGAAGACACAGATTTTTACTATTGGCTAAATGTGGTTGAATTGTTGAGCGGGAATAGTCCTTTGCTAATTATAAAAAATGAAAAGCAGGAGCGCAAACGAGAAATAAACGAGCGAGAGTTCCGGCGCGAATTCACTAATTTTAAAGAAACACTGACTACAAACCTTGCCACTAATCGCGGTCTGCTAGAAATCCTAAAAAAAATTAAGCATTATATTAGCAACCTACCGCATGTAGGAACAGAACTTCCCAAAACCTGGGTCAAGGTGCGGGAAGCCTTAGAACACGACTCCCGCGAATATATTAGCTTGGAAGAATATTTGAGCATCTGTCAGAAACATGGTTTTACTAGACAAGAGGACAAACTCCAACTCAGTGACTATCTGCATGATTTAGGTGTATGCCTTCACTTTCAAGACGATGACTTTTTAAGAAAAACCGTGATTCTCAAGCCCACTTGGGGTACAGATGCCGTTTACAAAGTCTTAGATAATCCACAAGTCATTGAAAAACTGGGTCATTTTGATCGCAATGATTTAAAAAACATTTGGCATGAAGACAAATATGCCGATATGCAACCAGAGCTATTGCGGCTAATGATGAAATTTAAACTGTGTTACGAAATTCCTAGTCGTCCTGGCACTTATATTGCACCTCAATTACTCTCTGTCAACCAACCTGATTTCTATTGGGATGAATCGAACAACCTAATCCTGCGCTATAAATATGACTTCATGCCGAAAGGTATTCTCACCCGCTTTATCGTTGAAATGCATTCTTTGATTGAACAACAAACCCTCGTTTGGAAAACAGGTGTTGTTCTCAGCAAAGATAAAACCCGTGCCGAAGTGATTGAATATTACCATCAACGAGAAATTAAAGTCCGTGTAGCAGGAAACCGCAAGAAAGAACTGTTAGCAGTTATCACCCATGAACTGGAAAAAATCCATAAGTCTTACGAACGTCTGCAATATCAAACACTTGTTCCCTGCAACTGTGAAAGCTGTAAGGGTATTCAAATGCCTCATTCTTATCCTTTAAATGTGTTGTACAAATCCCTGAACTCGCAAAATTATCAAATCCAGTGCCAGGACAGTTTTTGTATGGTAAATGTCCTAAGACTGATTGACGATGTTTTAATAACACCACCAAATGTACAAATCCCCATGTCTAAAACTGTAACCAGAAATCAAGTTTTCATCAGCTATAGTCATCAAGATCAGGAGTGGCTTACTAAACTCCAGAAACACCTCAAACCAATGATTCGCAACCAAAATCTGGTTGTGTGGGACGATACCAAAATTCAAGCTGGTGCTAAGTGGCGTGAAGCAATTGAAAATGCTTTGGTAGCAGCAAAAGTGGCAGTATTGTTAGTCAGCCCCGACTTTTTAGCATCAGATTTTATTGCTGATAATGAGTTACCCCCATTATTAGATGCAGCTGAAGCCGAAGGACTTACGATTATTTGGATACCGTTGAGTTTTAGCAGCTATGACGAAACAGAAATTGAAAAGTATCAGTCAGCGCACCCTCCCAATCAACCTTTAGACAGCCTGAACCCAGCACAAGAGAATAAAGCTTTGGTGGATATTTGTAAGAAGATCAAATTAGCAGCAGTCCCTCAGTAGAAAATAGCTACGGTGTACGCACAAGTCGAAAAATCTTCTACCCACATTTTTATCAGAGTCCACTCGTAGGGGCACTGCCCATACGTGTCAACTTAAGGTGAAACCCATCCTAGAAGCAGCTTTTAGATATTGTCTCGTTGTCTTGTTCCCAGTCTCCGACTGGGAATGCCGTCCTAGAGGCTCCGCCTCCTTTGCTGGCGGCAGAGCCGCTTTTGAGTTGCATTTCCAGCCCAGAGGCTGGAAACGAGATTTGAAAAGGCTTTTAGCTTAAGTTGACACGTATGGGGCACTGCCGTGCCCCTACGGGTGTACCTCACGTAAACGAGAACCGCTATATCGCTTCTACTAGTGAAACTCTTAGCTATCGATGAAAACTTCATCTAACTCGAAGATAACCTCACTAATTTTCGAGTGTGTATCTGCCAAGACGGGAACTTTAACTTCTGCTTCAGCTTGTAAGTCGAAGTCATACCACTCGTTACGCCATTGCAGGCGAAACTTCAAACGCGTCCAGTTAGGTGGTAGGTTGGCACAGGCAACGGGGCCAAACTGAGTCATCCGAATCCCGCCAAATCCGAAAACTACTGCTTGCCAAACTCCTCCTGCACTGGCGGCGTGAATTCCTTCGGCGGCGTTGAGTCTCACATCCTCTAAGTCTACCAAGGCCGATCGCAGAAAGTGTGTATAAGCTTCGGTTGGTTGATTGAGGTCGCAAGCTAAAATAGCGTGAATGGCTGGGCCTAGTGAAGAACCATAGCTGTGGTCGGTGCGCTGGTTGTAATAGTCCCAGTTGGTGGCGAGGGTGTTATAGTCGTAGCGATCGCGCAATAAATACAAAAGCATCAATACATCTGGCTGCTTGAGAATCTGCTTTTGGCTTGTAGCTTCAATTCCTAACAAACCTTGCAATGATTTGCTGCGCGGTTCGTAATCAGCAAGGTTAACGTCTTCTAACTGGAAAAAGCCTTCAAATTGCTCAATTAAACCCGTTTGGGCATCTTCATTGACAAATAGACGCTCTTGGATTTCCGCCCATCGGTGCAGACGCTCTGTGGTTAAATTGAGTTGTTGTACCAGTTCTGCTGAGGTTTCAGGGTAAGCTTGTTTGAGCCAGTCCCACAGCGCCAAAGCTGACTGCAAATGCCACCGTACCATCAAATTGGTGAAGGCATTATTATCGACGCGATCGTGATTTTCATCAGGGCCAATCACATCTAGGATGTCATAACTGTGCCGTTCTTGGTTCCACTGCACCCGACTTTCCCAGAAAACAGCCGTATCAAGAAGAATTTCTGCGCCATAATCGCGCATCCAGTCATCATCGTTAGTAGTTTGCCAGTAGTGTAAAACGGCATAGGCGACATCTGCGGTGATATGCACTTCAATGTCACCGCACCAGATGCGGATTAATTCACCGTTGGGAGCTGGTACCCAACGAGGAGTTACTTCATCGCCAGTAGTAGCACTTTCCCAAGCAAACATGGCTCCTTGATAACCTGCTTCTTGAGCTTTGCGTCTAGCTCCTGCTAAGGTGTGGTAGCGGTAGGTGAGCAAGTTCCGCGCTAGGGCTGGTTGAGTTAAGGTGAGGAAGGGGAGGATGAATATTTCCGTATCCCAAAAGATGTGTCCGCTATAGGCAAAACCAGAGAGGGTTTTGGGAGGGATACTCACCCGACTATCGTGGCGCGGTGTTACAGCTAATAATTGGAAGAGATTGTAACGGACGCTCAATTGAGCCAAGCGATCGCCTTCTATAATAATGTCACTGTCTTGCCACACTTGATCCCATGCAGCAATGTGAGCTGCCAATAGGGTAGTATATCTGGGTTCATCAGCGAGTCTTTGTAAGGCAGCAGCAATGGGGATTTCTGTTTCCCGTGAAGTAAACAGGGTAACAATCTTTTCGACAGTCACCGTTTTTCCTGGGTATAACTCCAAGGTAGTTGTCAAAGTGGGAGAACTAGAAGCATTTTCGATGCATACGGGTGTAGTTTCGTCACCATCTACCACTAACTTAGCAGCCATACCAAGTTGAATACCTGAGTGGATAGTTTGACTATTGAGCCAGATAATCTGATCTATGCCACCTTGGTTTAAGGTTTGCCAATGTTTAACACCTTGGGTATCTGGTTCACTGTCAAATTCTGCTTCGACAGTAATTTCACCCTCAAAGTCTACGGATGTAATTTGAGTGCGAATCGCCAAAACATGTTGATCTGCTAAACTGGTGAAACGCTGGAAGTGAAAATCTAGGGTATGACCATGAGGACTACGCCACCTCACATCACGGCTAACTAAACCCAAACGCAGATCAAGCCGACGTTCGTAGTTGAGAATCTCGCCACTTTCCATGCTAAAGCGAACGCCTGCTACTTTCACCACCAATGGCAGCCAGTTGGGACAATTTACCAGTGCAGTATGAGTAATTGCCACATCATCATAAACACCGTGGATGAGTGTGGCTGGGAAATCCTGGGAATACCCTTCCTCAAAAGTACCCCGCACTCCTAACAACCCATTACCAAGAGTGAAGACGGTTTCTTTATGATGTAACTGCGTCGGGTCAAACTCCGTTTCAATAACGTTCCAGTCAGTATTGTCAATTAATTGCTGATTGTGCTGAGAATTTTGAGTGGAGACGTTGAGCATGAGTAATAAAACCTATGTCTAGGGGCTGGCTGTGGGCAGGATGCAGTACAATTAGGAGAAATCTTTAAGTGATTAACTCTTTTTCTCTAGCGCCTAGACTTGAATTTAGCCTAAACACAAAAAGAAGACATTCCTATTAACACTAACGTTTCATTTTTCATCTGTCTACAGTTAGATTTATTGAAGAATGCCAGTTAGAACTCATAAATCTCAATTAACTAGGAATTGATTCAGCTTTTCATCAATTTCTTTTATATTTATCAGCTTTACAATACAATCCATCGCGCTGATAAACAGGCAATGTTCGCTTAAATTATTTTGTTTGTTATTTTTAATTAAAATTCCCGAAAAGTGAATTAGTCATTAGTCATCAGTCAATGGTCATTGGTACTAATGACTGATGACTAATCACTGTCCGTTCGCTCATTTTGAGAAGAGGAGAGGAATTAATGCCATAAGGGGAAAGGAATAGAGCAAAATTAGCAACCCAATGGTACTAATAACGCCATTTCCCGATAGTCTGGAGGACATCTTCGGGAGATGGGTGCAAAAGATGAGCAATGAAAAAGCACAAATAAGTTTGGAGTGGATTGATGATATTCCAGTGATAGTGGAGTGGCTTGTTCAGATGGAGATTTCCAAACTGATTGACCAAAAACTGAACAAGCCACATGGAAATCATCAAGGATTAAGCCATGGGCAACTCATTCACCCAAGCAGATCATCGTTTGTGTGCAGTGGAAGCCTGGGTGAAGGCACATCAAAAGATTTTGGAGTTGAGTACAGGATGGTTGATAAGAGAAAAAGATGCCAGTGATGACCGCTTGGCACGAGCAGATACCAGTAGTTTTAGTTTAGGCGATCGCAAATATTAGAGACTAAGCCTACTTAGTCCTTATTTCCAGCATTTTTGACAGTGCTGATGGAGGATGTAAGCATATAAATTACACGAGTCAATATTATTCCTCATGGTCTTGAAGTGAAGCAAGGCTTATGTAAAACTTGAGATCCTTCGCTTTCAGCCTACTTTTAAGGAATTGATCAATGGCGCGTCTAGCCCTGCTGAGTGTATCTAACAAAACTGGTTTAATTGACCTCGCCCGTAGCTTGGTTGAAGAATTCGACTTTGATTTAATCAGCAGTGGGGGAACAGCCCAAGCACTCAAAGATGCGGGACTCCCTGTTACGAAGGTTGCAGATTACACAGGTTCACCAGAGATTTTAGGTGGTCGAGTCAAAACCCTACATCCCCGAATTCATGGCGGAATTTTAGCGCGGCGAGATGTTCCCCAAGATATTACAGATTTAGAAAATAACCAAATTCGCCCGATTGATTTAGTGGTGGTGAATCTTTATCCTTTTGAGGAAACGATCGCTAAACCAGGGGTAACATTAGCTGAAGCTGTTGAACAGATTGATATCGGTGGGCCAGCAATGTTGCGGGCATCATCGAAAAACTTTGCTCATCTCACTGTATTATGCGACCCAGCACAGTATGACGAGTATTTGGAGGAATTGCGCCAAAATAACGGCGTAGCATCCCTAGAGTTTCGGCAAAAGGCGGCATTAAGAGGATTTTCGCACACTGCTAGTTATGATCGCGCGATCACATCTTACCTCGCAGATGCACAGCAATACACTCTTAGCGGCACACAATTACAATCTCTGCGTTACGGCGAGAATCCCCATCAACCCGCTACCTGGTATCAAACTGGCACTACCCCAACAGGATGGGCAGCTGCGACAAAACTCCAAGGCAAAGAACTTAGTTACAATAACTTAGTTGATTTAGAAGCAGCACGCCGAATCATTGCTGAATTCACTGATACCCCAGCAGCTACAATTATCAAACACACAAATCCGTGTGGTACGGCACTAGGCAAAACGATTGTGGAAGCATATCAAAAAGCCTTCAATGCTGATTCTACTTCTGCCTTTGGTGGAATTGTCGCACTCAATCGCCCGATTGATGCGGCTACAGCCAGCGAGTTAACCAAAACATTTTTAGAATGCGTGGTTGCACCAAGTTGCGAAGCCGAAGCTCAAGAAATCCTGGCTAAGAAATCTAACGTGCGGGTTTTGACTCTAGCTGATTTGAGCAGTGGCCCTAAGGATACAGTGAAAGCGATCGCAGGTGGTTTCCTTGTCCAAACCGCCGATGATATTGTTGCTGATACCAGTCAATGGCAAGTTGTCACTGAACGTCAACCCACACCAGACGAATTAGCCGAATTGCTGTTTGCGTGGAAAATTTGCAAACACGTTAAATCTAATGCCATTGTTGTAACAAGCGATCGCACTACACTAGGAGTAGGTGCTGGTCAAATGAACCGCGTCGGCTCAGTTAAAATTGCCCTCGAACAAGCTGGAGAAAAAGCTAAAGGTGCAATTCTCGCCAGCGATGGATTCTTCCCCTTCGATGATTCTGTGAAAACAGCCGCAGCCGCAGGAATTACAGCCATCGTCCAACCAGGGGGAAGTTTGCGCGATAAAGATTCCATCAAAGCTGCTAACGAACTCGGTTTGGTGATGGTCTTAACTGGTGTACGTCACTTTTTACACTAAATTATTGCCCATTATGTGTGCAGTTCACAAATTGTCACATAGTTTACTTGCTTTTTGATTTAATTAGTGATATGTTTTAGTCGTGTGTGAGGAGCAAGTTAAAAATAAAAAGCGCCTGGAGTGGAAACACGGCAACACTCCCAGGCGCTTTTTAATTTGTCAAAAATTGGATTGTTTGTGCAATTTTAGAAATGTCACTCAATATACTTGCCATTTGATAGAAGTAGTGATATTCTCTATTTGTGTGTGAGGAGCAAGTTAAGAATAAAAAATGCCTGGGGTGGAAACACGGCAACACTCCCAGGCATTTTTTAATTTGCATACAGAAATTGGATTCCTTGCCATATCGATTAGAAAAATTTTGGCAATAAATAAATCGGCCATAGAGACGTACAAATGTAGCCCAATACTAATGTATTTGTAGCAGCAATTAGTGTGAAATGGGATCAGAAAGGAGACTGTCGGTGCAGTTTTGAAAGTGTCACTCAATATACTCGCCTTTTGATAGAAGCAGTGATACTATTTATTTGTGTGAGGAGCAAGTTAAAAATAAAAAGCGTCTGGGGTGGAAACACGGCAACACTCCCAGGCGCTTTTTAATTGGTATGCAGGAAAAATTCCTTGCAGATTTGCTGGAGTTTTTGAGATAATCAGCTACAGTCCAAAATCCAGTCAACCTCACCCACAATCAGAAATTCAGGTGCAAATCAATCGGCTGACTCAACAAATTCAGTTCATCATCGAAATTGATCGATTGAAACAGGTGATGCGCCAAACTCTACTTATTGATGGGTCACGCCGGGAAAATAGTGCAGAACATTCTTGGCATTTAGCGGTGATGGCAAGTGTATTAGCAGAATATGCTCCAGAGGGTGTTGCTATATTTCATGCCATCAAAATGCTGCTAATTCACGATTTGGTAGAAATTGATGCAGGTGACACCTTCTGCTACGATATGCAGGGTAATGACAGCAAAGCAGAACGAGAAGCACAAGCAGCATTACGCTTATTTGGACTTTTGCCAGCAGATCAAGGTAGCGAGTTGCGTTTGCTTTGGGATGAGTTTGAAGCAGGTGAAACACCCACCGCTAAATTTGCCGCAGCCTTAGACCGTATACAACCCTTGGTGCATAATCAGCAAACTCAAGGCGGAACTTGGCGCATTCATGGCATTAGGCGCGATCAGGTGATGAAACGGGTAGCGCCAGTAGAAACGGGTGCGCCGGAATTGTGGCCTTTTGTCCTGCAATTGATTGATGATTGTGTGATAGCAGGATACCTAAAAGAGACTTCTAACCTCAAGATTCAGGGCTGATACGCTAGGGTTGTGGATGTAACCTCGCCCAGCCGTACCCGTAATATAATTCTACGCCAAGCGATCGCCACCCTTGAATCAAAAACTCACAAATTTTTTCGTACACCTGAAGGCGACTATACAGCGTAAGTTAAATCACCTTGGTGTAGCATCGCCCGTCCACCAGTAGAACGCCGTACTAAATACAGTTTTTGCCCTTGCCAAGTTAAATATTGCCAAGATTCAGGGAATTGACGTTGATGATAGCCGAGAGAAATGACAGGTGGCGACCAAGTATAAAAGCGCAGAGTTGGCGGATGCTTTCCCGAATAATGCTGTTCTAGCAACCAGCGGTCAATCGCCATCTGCACATTGCCAGTCGCCTCTAGCAAAGGAATTGGTCGCCAAACCTGCTTGCTATGCATCCGATGCAGCAAAAGCCCAATCTAAAATCCAAAAGCGTTCGACTGAGCGCTCACGCCGAAGTCTAAAATCCAAAATCCAAAATTCCTTAAGTTGCACCAAATTCAGATTGTAAAGCTTCATCGTTATTATCAGCGATCGTTGCCACAACGGTAATCAGCCGAGACACTTCGCCAGGAGATAACTCCGCTAAGGTGCGTGTTGATATCACAACCACCCGGTTTTCAATAATACCGAAACGCGCTTCAAAAGTACTAGAGCAGTTTAACTCCAAAAGATACCGCATCAACTTAGGTTCATCTTTGGCAGGTAAATTTAGCACCGCAGACCAAACCGTTATGGTGTCTTCATCGGTTGTCCCGTTGAGTTGGACAAATACTTGCACACTTCCATACTTAAACTTCCAGAGGTAACCACCCTCTGGAGTGTGGCTAACCATCGCACTATCATCTTGTTCCAAAGAGTCAATGACATTTTCAATTACCTCCACATGGTTAATGCTTGTCGTCTCGGCGATTAGCTCATTAATGGATTCGTTACTAGTTAGGGTTTCTTGGTAGCTTGTCATACAGATTTTTTTCTCAAGATACTTGCTGTTTTATCTACACATACTTTATAACTTGTGGACGCAGTTAGTTTGAGCTTCCTTTTGGTCTACTTTCCAAATGCCTAAAGCATGGATCTGCGATCGCGATCGTGAACTTGCGATCCAAAAGCCTATTTCCAGTGGATTTCAGGTAACTCTGGGACACCATTTTTGTTTGTAGAGGCAATTGCTGAATCATCTATAACGATGTACTTCATTTACCCAAATCTTCCCCACCTCTGCCTAATCCCATTCTAGAATAGCTGAAGACTAATCAAGCTAATCAGCATCACATATCATGCGAGAGTGGCACTAGGAGAGAAAATATGCAGGCGATAGCCTTTCCGTCCTTCAAAACTAGCAGCGCAAATCAGTGAAGCATTGGGCTGGGGCTGATAATTAAATAGATAGTTAACAACCGCATCATTCGTATTTCTGTATGAAATTAGATCAGTATTAAGTTATTACTAGATATTGCATGACTTTCCAATAAAACAGTTTGGATGTAAAGTAATCACAAGGCGATGGAGCTCGCCACAACCGCCTTCTGGTTTTTACTTAATATTTGATCAAAAGGCTAATGGCTCCTACTTTTCCGGCTTGCTACGGAAGGGTAGAGCTATTAGCCTTAAGCTTCCGTCAGCAAGTCACGCTTGTCCATTCATGATTCTGAAGCTGCGTGATGTTAGAAAGTTTTCTTTTAATCTTGCTGATCGGCTTTTTCGTGGGACAAATTGCCCGACGGCTGAAAGTCCCTGCCTTAGTAGGTATGATTTTGGTTGGAATTATACTGGGGCCTCAAGTTGCTGACCTAATCAGCCCTAATGTACTGGCAGCGTCTGCTCCTTTGCGAACGATCGCTGTAATGGTAATTTTGATGAAGGCAGGCTTAGGTTTAGACCGGGAAAAACTTGTACAACAAGGAACAGTAGCACTGCGATTAGGATTTATGCCTGCGGCGTGCGAAGCCGTAGTCATTGCCATAGCTGCCATCTGGATTTTCCAGTTCGACTTTCCCACCGGGCTATTGCTGGGTTGTATCATTGGAGCGGAGTCGCCGGCTGTAATAGTACCGGGAATGCTGCGACTGAAAAGTTTGGGTTGGGGAGTTACTAAGGGTATACCCGATGCCATCCTCACTGGTAGTGCCCTGTCAGATGTGTTACTACTACTAGTATTTAGTTTGTTACTGAACTTTTTGGCACAAGGAGCAACTTCCAGGGTAACATTGCCTTTTGGCATCACCTTGAGTGCAGTTCAACTCCTTCCTCTTCAAATTATTTGCCAAATTGTTCTGGGAGTATTGCTGGGTTTAGTGACAGCACGACTCTTGGTGTTATTGCTAGCGAAGCAGAACTGGACTCAAAATGCGGTGCAGGATAGCCTAGTTGCAGCGAGTTTAGCGTTGTTGTTGGTAGTGCTGGCAGAGAAATTCCCCTTCTTCTCTGGCTATCTAGCAGTGATGGCAACAGGATTTTTCTTGATTGAGTTGGATGCTCCTTTAGCACGACGCTTGCGTTCTGGCTTCGATAGCCTCTGGGTTGTAGCAGAAATCGTTTTGTTTGTGTTACTAGGGGCAAGTATTCAACTACAAGTTTTAGAAAAAACTTTGCTATCAGGACTGGTGATTCTAGCAATTGGCACTCTGATTGGACGCGCTCTCGGATGGTATTTGTCCACATTAGGGAGTAACTGGAAATGGCGAGAGCGACTATTTTTGCTGCCAGGAAACTCTGCTAAAGCCACTGTTCAAGCGGCAATCGGGGCGATTCCCTTAGCACAGGGAATTCAGGGTGGAGAAACAATTTTGGCGATCGCTGCTTTATCTATCCTAGTTACTGCACCTTTGGGAGCCTGGGCAATTCCTACCTTTGCACCTAAATTGCTAGAGCGGGGCGAGGTTGATCCTACAAAGGTAGCGATCGCCCGTCGTATTGTCATACTAGCTGCCGTTGATACCTCCCCTTTGGCTAGTCAGGTATTGACTAAAGCTGCCGATCTTGCTCGTCGGAGTGATGGCGAGGTGATTGTATTGCACGTCATCCGCAAAACCAATCCCCAAGAAGTAGAGCATCTGCAAGAAAAATCACAACGAATTTTAGCAGATATCCGCCATAAGTTCATTACCGTTGCAGGTTCAGTACCGGGAGAAATTATCCGTGTTGCTCAGGACTATCGAGTTGCTGATATTGTCATGGGCAAGCGAGGACATCAGCCTTGGGATGAAGTTTTGGTGGGTTCTGTCTCCCAGGCAGTACTAGAATCCAGCCCCATTCCCGTCATTCTAGTTGAAGATGAACGTATCCATAAATAACTTAATCTGCTGAAATATGGTTATTACGAATTACGCGAAACGGTACTAGCGATCATGCTGCAAAATCCTGCGATTCGTACCCCTGTTGGTATCAGTCTCGGTGCAATTGCTGGCGCACTCTCGCGCTATTATCTCGGTTTGTGGTTAACTCAACTTTTTGGTACAGAGTTTCCCTATAGCACGCTGATCATTAATGTCAGTGGATGTTTTATCATGGGGTTTTTTACGACGCTGGCATTGGGACGATTAATAGCAATTCATCCTGATATTCGGCTATTAGTGACCACAGGTTTTTTAGGGTCTTATACCACTTTCTCAACTTATGAGTTAGATGCAGCTAAGTTGTTGCAACAACGCAGCTTAGAAATTGATTTGGTTTACTGGCTTAGTAGTGCTGTTTTAGCAATTTTTAGCCTCCTATTAGGGAATGCTCTAGCTGAATTTATTCGGATCAAAGAGGAATCGTGACTAATCAAAATCAATGGAAACAACTCAATATTTACTTTTATCTATTTAGTTAGTATATTCTCAAATTAATGAAGCTCTAGGCTTTAGAAATAGTTATAGGTGCGTGATGAACCACTTTCACTGTATCCTGAATGACTATACCCCCAGTTACCATTTGTTGTACAGTTGGTAAAATGGAGTCAATCGCCTCTGCTGTATCGATAATTGTCACCACCATTGGTAAATCAGAGGATAACTCAAAAATTCTGGCAGTATGCAGCTGTTGATTTTTTCCAAAACCTGCTACTCCGCCAGTTACAGTAGCTCCAGCCATTCCTCTACGTCGGGCTTCCTCTACTAAAGCAATATAAACGGGCTTTCCATGCCAGTGATCCGACTCACCAACATAAATTGTTAAACGCTCTAGGGTATTCATACACTCCCCCTTGCTAAGATTATGTTAAATTCTTGTCAAACCTAATCTAAACTTTTTATTCTCAGCTTTTTGTCTAGAAAATAAGACTTTACTTTCAAACTTGGAGAAAAATTCTGACCAAAATTTTAAGTTTTAACATAAATTAATAAACCACGAACTTCATAGCATCTTTGCTATGATAATTCCCATTTCTATACTAATAAATCCCAAGACTGGAGTACCAGACCAGTAAAGTAGTGCAGCTTTATAGTCTCTAGTTCGTAACAGGTTTGAGGTATCTAAAGCATAGGCTGAAAATGTAGTATAAGAGCCTAAAAATCCTACTGCAACTAACAAATATAGACTAGGATAAATTGCTAGCTTTGAAATGAGGGTAGCAAAAAAGCCCATCACAAAAGTCCCTGTAAGATTAATAAATAAGGTTCCATAGGGAAATGCTGTCCCAAACCAACGCCCAAAAAATAAAGTTAGGTAATAACGACTTAGGGCACCTGGAACTGCTCCCAAGCTAATTGCAAGAGGAACATCAATTGCAGAGTTCATAGAGGTCAATAATCCCACAAACCTATCTTACTAAGAATATTTTATTAATCTTACAAATAATTTTTCACCTTGGGACTGATACTTGATTAATTACCGATGCAATTACTGCATCCATTTGTAAACCATCCAGCATTGCTTCTGGTTTCAAAATCAGGCGATGACGTAACAGTGGCGATGCAACTGCTTTAACATCATCTGGTGTGACAAAATCCCTTCCAGTTAACCACGCTAAGGCTTGAGATGTCTGCAACCAAGCACCGGCGGCGCGAGGTGATGCACCCAAAGTTAAATCAGGATATTGACGCGATGTTCTAACCAACGCCAACAAATAATCAACGATCGCTTCTGATACTTTAACTTCTTTGACTGCTTGTCGTGCTTGCAAAATGTCGGCTACTGTTGCAATTGGTTTCAAACGGCTAATATCCAAACGCCGGGCTGCAAAACCCGCCTGACGATTCAGTAACATTTGCTTTTCAGCAGCTTGATCGGGGTAATCTACCACTAACTTAAATAAAAATCTGTCTAACTGCGCCTCTGGTAAGGGATAAGTCCCCTCAAATTCCAGGGGATTTTGGGTTGCTATCACCCAAAATAAATCTGGTAAAGGCAAACTTTCACCATCCAGCGTTACCTGCATCTCTTCCATCGCTTCCAGTAACGCCGCTTGTGTCTTCGGAGGAGTACGGTTGATTTCGTCAGCTAGCAGCACTTCGGTAAATATTGGCCCTTTTTTCAAAGTGAAATTGCGGCTATTCAAATCAAAAATATTTGTGCCAGTAATATCTGAAGGTAAAACATCTGGTGTTAGTTGAATCCGGCGAAAATCTCCTTGGATTAACTGCGCCAACACTTTTACTAAAAGGGTTTTCCCTGTTCCCGGTACTCCTTCCAAAATTACATGTCCACCGGCTAGCAGTGCTACTAAGAGTTGCTGTATGAGGCTAGATTGTCCAACAATTACTTGATTAAGACCTTGACCAAGACCAATTAAGATAGGATGTGTTTCGCTCATATTTTTATTGATAAATAACTAAAGCAGAGTACAATTCCAAAACAATAATTACGAATTACGAATTACGAATTACGAATTAATCTAATGGTTCGCCATTTCCCCAACCAGCTTAACAGTTCTCGTTCACTGATGGGTTGTTTGCGAGATTGTAGCTTTAAAACTGCATCTAATTCTGCTGCACTTGCGCCTGTTTTTTCTATCCAGAAATTAATTAAGGCTTGGCGTTCTAAAAGTACTTGCCCTAATCCCAAAGCTTTTTGGAGTTGTAGTTGTTCTTGTTTACCCACCATCTCTACAACAAAGTTGGTGGTATCAGCTTTCTGCAACACTCCCGCTAAAGCTTGGATGTATGCTTCGTTGTTATCTGCAACTGGTCTATCTAACGCTACAGGCTTACCAAAGCGGCGATTCTGCGCCCAAATTAGCACTAATAGTAAGATACTTACCTGTATCAATATTGGAAATAAAGGAGTTTTGGCAAAAAAACTAAATAAATTTCCTTCGCTTTCTTTCTTTCTGACATCGGCATCTTTATAGCCGTGGATGTATTCATCGACTAATACTGTGTTGCCTTTTTCAGTTACTAAACTGGCTAGATACTTGAAATTACTTAAATAATCTTGGTAGGCGTTGGCGGCTAAATAAGGAGTGGTAGAAAAAATCACCTTTCCCTGTTTGTAATTTTCTTCCCAGACAACAGCACCAAAGCGATCGCCTAAATCAACTTGCTGGGAGTTAGCTTTTTTATATCGTCTACGTGTATCAATTTTAATGTCACCTTGGGGAGATTTTTGCATAGTGCTAAACTCCGCTTCTGTAACCCGCCCCCCAGCCCCCAAAATTACCAAAGTATTCCCTTTTTCTACCCATTCACGCTCTTGATTATCCAGTGTCGTCTCCCTTGGATAGCCGCCTACCTGTAGGAAGGTAACAGGGTTTTTCTCTGGCTGAATATCACTAAAAGGCTTTTGCCAGCGCTTGATAGAAATTCCCTGCTGTTGCATAAAAGCATACCAAGCACCATAGCCATCGGAGGCGCGGTTATAAGTAGAGCCAGTGTTAATTTTAGTATTATTGGGAGCTGCAAACAAACTCAGTAAAACGATCGCAGCGAGTGCGATCGCTCCCATCCAAGCAAGGCGATTTGAACGTTTCATTTTCGATCACTATAATGACTTCGTTTCAGTATCACTAGTGCTAATACTTACTTATTTTTCCGATAAAGTCAAAAATATAGTTAATTTTTTTACACCAGTTTTCATTGTAAGTTCCAAAAAACCCCACCCTCTGTAAAGAGTGGGGTTTATACGGTAACTAAGGCTATTTAACCGCACATAAATAATATCAGATATCACTCAAATTGCATAAGCGATCGCCCCGATACAACAATAAAACCAACAGAATCAAGCCTAATCTGGGGCTGGCGAATTCCTTGCAGAATGGCTGCATTTAAAGCAGTTTCTATCTTCAATTCTTCAGCTAATGCATTATCCCAACTTTGCTGGTTCAGACGCAGGCGTAATTGTTCTACTCTATTGGCTAATTTCTTTTCGGCGACCTTAGCACAACTTTGGCACAATTCAATAAAATCGGGACGATTGGAGAGCAATTCGGAAGAAGTGTTACGCACTTGATAGCAAAAATTTTGCCATTTACTAGGGTCAACAAAATCGTCAATAATTCCTAAGCGCTCTTTTGCTAGATTGTAATCTCGTCCTTGATTATTGTTTTTATCTTTATATGGACGTTGCAAAATACTTAAGAGAGCTTTATCTTCAACAACACGTATTGGCTCATTGCGACCATCAACATAGATTGTTTCTATAATTGGTGGAAATAGAGCATCAACACGCCGCTGCAAGTTTTTGAATTGAGAATTATCTAATTTGTTATCTAGTAAAACTTGTTTGGCTATTCTTAAATTTGCCTCGACTACATAATTGCATTGAAAACCGAACCACTCCTTCCCTTCTTTCGCGTCCCAAGATGCATCAGTGCGCCACAGAGCAAAAGCTTCACCTCGGTCATCCCAGTTTATATAGTTCCAGAGTGCTTCGACAAATCCTTCCCCAACTCGAAAGAGTTTAACACCAGGATTCTGGTTTGCCACTCTGCGATTATAAGTACCAAATTGGTCTAGATAACTATCAGCAAAACGGTTTTTTAACTCATTTATGGGAACCAATGTCCGCGTTGTGGGTTGATAACGTCGCATCTCTGGTGAGTCGGGATTATTGAGTCCTCTGAATCCCAGCGCGTCACAAATCCAGCCTTCAATGGCTCGTTTCATTTCTAGATGACAAGCATCGTAATTATCTAGCTCTTGAAAATACTCGGTGGCAATTTCATCGTTAGCGTCAATTTCATCTAGAGCATTTTGTTCGCTAATTTTTGCTATTTCAGCTTCAATTTGCTCTTGAATTGACGGCATCATCTCTAACAATCCAGCCGCGCTTGATTGAAACAAAACTGTTTCTAATTCTGCAAGTTTTTCATCCACATAAAACTGTAAACTTGCAATTGATTGTTGGAAAATACCAAACCCATTTTTTAATACTTGATACCAAGCATTATGAGGGCTATCTTCCAAATAGGGGCCAATCAATGCACAGGATTGGACACCAATTTTGCTGCCAATGCGGTCAAGTCTGCCAATTCTCTGTTCTAATTGATTAGGCGACCAAGGAAGGTCAAAATGAATTAACCAATCGGCAAACTGGAGGTTACGCCCTTCTTCTCCAGAGCGATCGCATACTAAAATAAAGCAGTTTGGGTTATCCTTGAACCTATTTAAGCCTTCTTCAACCTTGTCGGGTGGTTCTCCAAATTGATGTTTGGCTACTGTCTCTGCACCAAAGGTATCAGACAAATACCGGACAATTTCGCCACAAGTTTGCACAAAACTGGTAAATACAATAAATTTGGGCAGAATATCACCAGTAATTGGTCTCTTGATTCTCTGCTGTATCCTTGTGATGAATTCCTTTTGATTCTTCCGAACGTTTGCGGGAATTTTGAAGTATGTACCTAGCTGATTCAGCAGCACAGTTTTCAAATTTTCCGTCCGTTCTCCGTCCTCTTGAGGTTGACGAATAACTTTTAGGAAGGATTGCAGAATCTCTTCTTCCCCTGAGAATTTTGGGGTTGTAGTTAAGATGCGAATATCATCTTCTTTAAACTCCTGGATGAGTTTAGCATGAGGTTTACCAGTTAAACGGGCGGTAATTACCTGCTCTAAAATGCCTAACCAAGTACCAGAAGCTAGGAATAACAGTAGAAAAATTCGCTGATATTGCTTGTCACTAGGAGCAACACTACGCCATTGATTGAGCAGTTCGTGAATATCAAGCGATCGCTCGTCCAAATCATACTCTTCTTTCGGCGTAAAATTGCGGTCAAAGATCACATCTTCCACCGCAGCGCGACGGTTGCGAAGCATTCGGCGGTGTAGTCGATAGGTATCGCTGACGTGGACACGAATTGCTTGGACGATTTGCTCTTGCTCAGTAGAATTTGCTTGTAAGCAATTTTCTAAATCATCCGCCAGCTTCAGTAAATACTCATCCTCAGCAAAGAGGTTTCGTAGTTGCTGCAAGTTGTTTTTGAGAACCAGAGGTTCCGCACCTTCTTTAAAAGAAAGGAGAACTTTACCAACTTGCTGACGGCTTTCCACTTTGGCGCGAAAACCTTCTAAATCACCAATTTTATAGGTTGTTGGGTCAAGCAAGTGCAACATTGCCAGAAAATCCTGCTCATGATTGAGCACAGGAGTGGCGGATAATAAAAGTAAGCGATCGCTTTTATGAGCAAGTTCTTTGCAAGTCTGAAAACGCTGGCGCACTGTTGCATCCTTTGAGATCGCCATTGCTGCGATATGATGGGCTTCATCTAAAATTAAGCAGCCTATCTTCGCTTTCAGGTTGATTTTATGGATATCTTCAACCGCCAGCACCGCTACCCGTTTGCCAAAATGGGAGATGTAAAACTTATTTTCTAACTCAAGCCGCCATTGTTTGAGCAAATATTGCGGAACTAATACCACCGCATTTTTTTTCGGTTCATCGAGAAGGAATTGACGCAGAATCGCCCCCGCTTCGATAGTTTTTCCCAGTCCCACCTCGTCTGCTAACAAGTAGCGCTGAATTGGGTCTTCCAGTACCCGCCTGACTACTTCAACTTGGTGAGGATAAAGATTAATATTTGCCGAAATCAGTCCTGTCATCCCGCGGCTGACAGCGCGTTGCTTAATCAAGGATTTGACGAAAGCCAATCTTTTATCGTGGAAGTAAGGCGTTTCGTGACCCTTCATCGCCAGAGTTTCGATGGGGTCTGTATTTGGTAGATTACAACGAACGTAAATGTCTTCTTCTGAAGCGATCGCAGTTTTCTTGTCTGGTAAATCAATTTGATACATTTCCGTATCTTCATCCCAGATGAAAACTCTGCCAACTATCCATTTATCCTGGATTTGGGACTTAATATAGCATCGAGCCTGGGGTTCAAGCTTGACTTGAGAGAGAGAATTTAAAGGTAAAGTTTTTTGAAGACGCTGCCCTATAGAACAGAAATACTCAACATTCGCATTGGCATCAGATATTTCGGTAACTTTTCCGATACCCAAAGAGTTATTCTGGGACTGTACCAATAAACCAAGCTTAATCATAGATCCAGTCCCCTGAACACACTAAAAGAACCTTCCAGACTAGTTTTTTAATCCATATCTGGCAGTTTTGTCGATCAACATTATAGATAATAAACCGATATTACAGTTTTTCGTTTTAGCGATATCTAGGACGGGCTACGCCTATGCTCCACCACGCAAAGTTGTAAAATCAGCCCAAAGGTTGATTTGCGTTGTGATTATTGTACTAGTTTTTAAATGTATCGGGACGCATTGGTATTGTATTGTAGGGTATTGCCAAAATTATTTCGCTACCAATTAATGAAATACTGTACTTAGCTGATTATATGGTATATGGCGTGATAGATTCACACTTTGGCTTGATAACGCCACGATACAATTAAGGTGATGTAGTTTTATTTACTATGAAGAAAATCAGAGACAACACAATTAAGTTAAATCAATATTTAAAGTTGATGGGTATAGTGCCAACTGGAGGCCAAGCCAAGCTGATGATTCAAGGTGGCGATGTCCAAGTAAACGGTATGCTGGAAACCCGACGAGGGCGGCGACTAGTACCGGGCGATAAAGTAACAATAGAAGGAAAAACTTTAGAGGTGAATTTGGATAACAATGAAGACCAAGACCTAGTAATCGATTTTCCCGAACAAACTGAGTAAAGGATTTTATCCTAAATTGAAAAGTTCTTGTTTTGTCTTGTGAGTAATGCTGCAAATTTCCAACAAAGTTATTATCCCACAGAGTGAGATTGAAATTAGTGCGATTCGTTCGCAAGGAGCGGGAGGCCAAAATGTGAATAAGGTTTCCACGGCGATTCACCTGCGCTTCGATATTGCGGCTTCATCATTACCGGATTATTATAAAGAACAGCTTTTAAAGCTGAGTGATCGACGCATTACCCAGGATGGAGTTATTGTCATTAAAGCGCAGGAACACCGAAGCCAAGAGAACAATCGGGAGTCAGCTTTGAAACGACTTCAAGAACTAATTCAAAGCGCAGTTGTAGTGACGATAAAACGCAAACCCACGAAACCAACTCGCAGTTCTCAAAGAAAGCGCCTTGACTACAAAACTAAGCGCGGACAGGTTAAGTCTAACAGAGGGCAGGTGACAGATTGTTGATTATAAATTAAAGTTTTGCACTCAATTTCTTTGAAAATATTACCAACGAACTAAGACTAATTCCTTCTATTGACTCTGGTCAAGTTTATAACTTATTTGGTTAGCTTGAGAGTAGCAATTATAGAAGGGTAAAAAAGATGAATAAGACATTACTAACGATTTTGATGCTTGCGCTCTTACTCTTATTCATCATCTCTCCCTTTGCTGCCCTTGCTAGTCTAATGCTAATAGTGTTAGTTTCAGCATTTTTATCTTTACTAGGAAACTTGTTCCAAGTAATAATTGGTGGTGACACCGATCCTAAAAGGTCATAAAAGTAAAATTATCAAATTTAAAATAATTTACTCAGTGGTGTGGCTAAACCGTCAATGCTGACAAGATTTTTCTGCTGTTGATATTCTCGAACTCCCTCTTGGCCTTTTTTACTAGCCCAGTTTACTAAAGTCTGGCGCTGACCTCGATATTCATAGAGTGGTACGCCAAAACCACAGGAAGTCTGTACTTGGTCAATGTCAGCGATGATAATTTGACGAGTTCCAGGAATCGGCAAAAACAAAGAGTACATGGATTCCCAATCTGGGGAATCCGGTAAAATCGTCTTTCCTTGACCGTAAAGACGGAGGATACAGGCAGGTTCTTCAAAGGCACAAAACATGAAGGTTATCCGCCCATTTTCTTGCAAATGGGCTGATGTTTCGTTAGCGCTACCTGTGAGATCGAGGTAACCTACTCGGTTGGGAGAGAGGATGCGAAAGCATTCTAAACCTTTAGGAGAAAGGTTAATATGACCCGTAGGACTCAAGGGTGCAGAACCAACAAAGAAAAGGTGTTGGGCAGCAATAAAGCCTTGCAGTTCCTCAGTAATACAGTCAAAAACTTTAGCCATAGACTGTCTGAATATCTATTTGCAAATTTCCCATATTCTCAGCCTATGTCTTAGTTAAACATCTAGCAAGGCCGAATTGCCGATGTCTGACGACAAGCGGCTACAAGTGAGTGAAGAGTAGAGGTTAAGAACTGTTACCGACTCATATACCGACTAGCCATTTGGATAGCATCAGCGATATCGACATCACCATCGCCATCAGCATCCAAGAAAGAATTCAGTACAGGATTACCGCCACCTTGGGGATTTTGAGCATTTGCACCTGATTGCAAAAAATTCAGTACCAAAGGTACTGCTAAAGGCAGCAATTGTTGAACTATACCAGCATCCAATCCAGTCCGCTGCGCAGCAACCTGAGCTACCTGTTGTTGTATCTGAGGAGAAAACAGCGAATTAACGGCTTGGGGGTTAGGTGAAGTACCAGCATATTGATTTACTAGAGTTTGTGCAGCTTGATTACCATCTGTGGCTTGCTTTTGTTGTAAAGCAGAACGCACTTGACTACCCACAATTGACAAAACTGATTGGATGGTAGAGGGATCTGCGCCAGTGCGATCGCTCATCTGCTGTACAGTGTTCACAATACCTCCCAGTTGACCTAAGTTCCCCTGTAGATTAGGATTAGCAACCGCACCAAGAATTTGATCGAAAAGTCCCATAAGTCTATTTCTCTTTCCTTGTTCTCAAAAATCTTGCCAAAACTGGCGTAAGTCTACTAAAAAATTAGCAGACGCGAACTTCATCATGAACGAATAAAATATTAAAAGCTACTAGCTTAAGGATGAGAAATCGGTAGAGCGATATTAAAGTGAAACGGGATCAAAACCTCAAGTTTTACCCTCAAAGGTTCAAATTTCGCAAAAGCTGCTTCTTACTACTCTGGTAAATAATACTGAAACTATTAAGATCAGAAGCATCTGCCTGCTGAATACCCATTAATTTTTCTCAACCATGCCTCTGTCACGGATAGTAACGCTGATTGTTGGTCTGATCGTCATTTTGGGGCTAGCCCTATGGCTAATTGATTCCCTATCGCGCCTCTATTGGCAATTGTCCTATTCGCCGTTGCTAGGCAATTTGCTGCTGTTGCTGCTGATTGTCCTCATCGGAGCCTTGGTTGCCGCTTTTGTCTATTATGTATTAGTGATTCAATCTGGGGAAAAGCGATCGCGCCGCAACCCAAAGCGAGTAACTCCAGCCCAAATTCCTGCTGGCAAATCTGACGCTGCTTCTACAACTCTCCAAGCTGTGCGCCAACAGGTAGCGCAAATTCAAGATGAAGTAGCACGCCAGGCTTTATTAAGTAAATCACGAGAGATTGAAGCCAACCTAGCACGGGGTGAAATTCAAGTAGTGGTATTTGGTACGGGGAGTGCTGGCAAAACTTCCCTAGTTAATGCGATTATGGGACGCATGGTCGGTCAGGTGGATGCACCGATGGGTACAACTCAGGTTGGGGAAACTTATTGTCTGCGGTTGAAGGGATTAGAACGTAAAATTTTAATTACGGATACGCCAGGAATTTTAGAAGCGGGTGTGGCGGGAACGGAACGAGAACAAATGGCGCGAGAACTGGCAACAGAAGCGGATTTACTGTTGTTTGTGGTAGATAATGACTTACGGCGTTCAGAATATGAGCCGCTACGGGGGTTGGCAGAAATTGGTAAGCGATCGCTTCTGGTGCTTAACAAAACTGATTTATATACAGATGAAGATAAAGAATCCATCCTTGCTAGGTTGCGTCAACGGGTACGGGGATTTATTGCAACTAATGATGTGGTAGCGATCGCTGCTAATCCCCAACCTGCACAATTAGAAACTGGCGAAACCTTCCAGCCGGAACCGGATATTGTCCCTTTGCTGCGACGCACGGCTGCTGTTTTACGCGCCGAGGGTGAAGATTTGGTGGCAGATAATATTCTTTTGCAATCTCTGCGATTGGGAGATGAAGCGCGAAAACTCATCGATGGCCAGCGTCGCCGTCAAGCTGACAAAATCGTAGAACGCTTTCAGTGGATTGGTGCTGGTGTAGTATCAGTTACGCCCATACCAGTGGTAGATTTGCTGGCTACAGCCGCCGTTAATGCTCAAATGGTTGTGGAAATTGGCAGAGTATATGGCTGTGAATTAAATATGGAACGGGGACGAGAATTAGCCCTTTCTTTAGCAAAAACGATCGCCAGTTTGGGCATTGTCAAGGGAGCAATTCAATTATTATCTACAGCTTTGCAACTCAATGTTGCCACCTTTATTATTGGTAGGGCTATTCAAGGCGTAACAGCAGCTTATTTAACGCGAATTGCTGGTAAAAGTTTTATTGAATATTTTCGTCATGACCAAGATTGGGGTGATGGTGGAATGACAGAAGTTGTCCAGCGACAGTTTCAAATTAATCGCAGAGATGAATTTATCAAGGCTTTTATTCAAGAAGCGATCGCGCGAGTGGTTAAGCCGTTGACAGATAAAGCTGAAGTAGTTGAACATGAAGAAGAAGCCAATAGTTAAACAATACAAAAATCAATGTGCTTACTGTTATTAGGTTCTTAATAAAACATTAAATTTGTTTACGCAAAAATACTTAAACTATGCAATTTGCATTTAGTCATTAAAACTCTAGTTATTTATTTCTAAAGTATTCCGGAAACAGGAGGTAATGTCAGAAAAATTAAATAAAAGGACTTACTGAGTAACCAGGTCATGACCCACCACATAATCGGTAAATTACTACAAGGGCGTTACCAAATTGTCCAAAGCCTGGGTGCAGGGGTGTTTGGACAAACATATATTGCTGTAGATGTAGATTATCCACAGAATCCCAAATGCGTTGTTAAGCAGATTAAAGTTAGCAATTATGAATCCGGCTACTTGGATTTGGAGATGCTGAGGTTACTGTTTCTGACTGAAACTGAAACCCTCAAGCTTTTGGGAAGCCATCACCAAATTCCTGAGTTTATCGACTGCTTTGAAGAAAACAAGCGATTTTATTTAGTCCAAGAGCGGATTGAAGGACATGCGCTGACTGCGGAATTACCTATTGATCAACAGTGGGGGTCTTTGTGGAGTGAAAGGGAAGTTGTAGAATTCCTGATAGATGTCTTAGGTATTTTGGAATTTGTTCACTCTCAAGGCGTTATTCATTGCGATATCAAGCCGGAAAACTTGATCAGACGCACTAGCGATTGCAAGTTAGTTATGATTGACTTTGGCTCAATCCAGTCTATCGATTTTGGCATAGGTGCAGAATTGCCGATTTATAGAATTCCCGTCACTTCATTAGGGTATATACCGCCAGAGCAATTTATTGGAAAAACACAGCCCAACAGTGATATTTATGCTTTGGGTATGATTGCCATCCAGGCTTTAACAGGGCTAGAACCACTACAATTAAAAGCTGATCCTTATACTAATGAAATTGTTTGGCGTTCTGAAAACACGCCAGTTAACGATTATCTCGCTGCTGTTCTCAGCCAAATGATTCGCTACGATTACCAAAACCGCTTCCAGTCTGCGAGTGAGGTACTGCGGGTACTCAAACAAATAATATGGGATCAGCCACCAGAAATATTAGAAGCAGATGATCAATTTCCTCTAGAGGCGGCGGTTGAAGATGATAATTCTCACAATCCTACATCTGGAAAATCATTCCCGTTATTCACAGGAATGAAAGTAGGACTGGCCGCTAATTCTTTATTGATGGGATTTAGTGTATATTCTTTAGTTAATACTGCACCTGCATACTCAGAAACAGACACTTTATCTCAAGCAAAAAAAGAATATCAAGCTGGGGATTTGCAAGAAGCGATCGCATTAGTTAAATCAATTCCCTCCCACAGCAATGTTTATCCAGAAGCGCAAGCTAAAATTGAAGAATGGCAAGACCAATGGCAAGTAGCTGCACAGCAATATCAAATAGCTCAAATAGCTTTTCATGAGAGCAAATGGTCAGATGTTCTTGAGGCTGCTGCTAAAATTCCAAATATTTTATATTGGCAATCTAAAACAGATAAACTAGTTCGGCAAGCTTCCATAAATATTGAAGTCCAGACGCAAGATTTATTAGCAAAAGCTTACGAAAGTGCCGAGATAAAAGATTTTTCTTCTGCATTACAATATCTGCGGCAAATTCCTAAAGAAAGTCGTGCAGGTGCTTTAGTTCAAGACAAGTTAGCTGAGTACAATCGAAAGCGCCAGATTAGAGCAGCCTACTTTTTACAGAAAGCCTATAAGAAAGCATCTATTAGTGATTTTAATCAGGCTGTAAAATTTCTCCAAAATATTCCCAACGATACTCTAGTTTATGCTCAAGCTCAAGTCAAATTGAATGAGTATACTCAAAAGCAACGTATACTGGCTAACAATCAAAAGGTAGCTTCTGCAAAAAGAACAAATTCATCCGTACCTAAAAACTCAGTAACTGAATATCTTCAAGAAGTAAATTATCTGCAAGAGGTGAATATTCGCTAGTTACAGCAATTTTTAGATGCATAGACTTGTTACATATAACAAACAATTTTTTATTGTCTATATATAAAAAGTATTTTTAATAATCCGTAATTACGAATTATGAATTATGAATTACGAATTATTAATGTACTAGGGTGCTGTCTGCGGTGGATTGGTGGAATTAGGCACTGGGATAATTGGCACAATTATAGGCTTTGGTTTCTCAGATTGCAGCTGAATCTGGGCTTGATTGCGAGCGTCTATTGCTTGTTGGTAATTAGGCTTGTATTTTATCGCTTGATCGTAAGATCCGATCGCATCTTGAAACCGTTTCAAATTTAGTAAAGCATTGCCCCTGCTATACCAGCTTTCAGAATGGTCTGGTTTATAACGGACTGCCTTATTATAAGACGCGATCGCATCTTCATATTTTTGCAAAATGTATTGCGAATTCCCCAGATTATACCAGAGTTGATAGTCGTTTTGCTTAAGTGTTGCTGCTTTGTTATAAGATTTTATTGCTTCTTCGTAGCGTTGGTTTTGATGCAGCGACCAACCCAGGTTATACCATGCTTGATAATTCCTAGGATTATATTTAATTACTTGGTTAAAAGATTCAATCGCTTCTGGATAACGTTGTAAATTGAGCAGTACATTACCTCTCGACAACCAAGCTTGATAATAATTTGGCTTGTATTGTACCGCTTTATCATAAGCGGTAAATGCATCTTTGTATCGTCGTATATTTACTAAAGAATTTCCGAAGTTATACCAAGCTTGATCGTAGTCTGGTTTTAAATCAACGACTTTTTCGTATGCTGCGATCGCTTCTTCATATCGGTTAGAATTTTGTAACGCTAATCCCTTTTTATACCAAGCTTCGTAATTATCTGGTTTAAATTCAATTGCTTTTTCATAAGATTTAATTGCTTGGTCATATTGGTTTAAATTACTTAAAGCTTCGCCCTTAGCATTCCAGATTTCCGAGTTTTCATTATTTAATTGTAAGGCTTTGTCAAAAGAGGCGATCGCTTCTTGATATCGCTGCAAATTTCCCAATACAAATCCTCGTCCACTCCAAGCTTCAAAATAATCTGGCTGAATTTGAATTGCTCTATCATATGCCGCTAGCGCCTCTTTGTATTTTTTTAATTTAGATAGAGTTTTGCCTTGACCATTCCAGGCTTGAGCATAATCTGGTCTAATATTCACGGCTTTTTCATATACTTCTAACGCATCTTGATAGCGTTGCAAATCAAACAGCGTACTTCCTTGCTTGGATAATTCTATGGCGTTATTTGAATTAATGTAATTTAAAATTAATATTGATGCTACTCCGCTGACTCCAATTAAAAATATTGTCAGTAAAATCTTCAACAATATACCTTTTTTCGGTTGATGTTTGTTTGTATTCTTTGCTGAAGAAATAGGAGTTAATGCAATTGTCTCAGCGGGTGGTTGTGTTAAATCTTTCACAGCTTGTAATGCTACCGTTGCCGAAGGATAGCGTTGTCGAAAATCGTAGCACACCATCTTATCTAAGAATTGAGCGAATTCTGGTGTTACCGTGGCTTGATTTTGCCAGATAATTTCATTAGTATCGGCATCTTTTACTATTTCCTCTGGTAATAATCCAGTCAGAGCTTGAATAGCAATTATTCCCACAGCATAGATATCACTGCTTAATTTTGGCGTACCATGAGCTTGTTCTCCAGGAATATATCCAGGCGTACCGATGGCAACGGTACCTTTAGTTGAGCCTTCGGGAGTGATCACCTGGGTAGTAATTTGTTTAACTGCACCAAAATCAATTAAGATTAATTTGCCATCTGGGTGCCGTCTGAGGATGTTTCGCGGATTGACATCACGGTGAATTACATTCTGTTGATGGACAAATTCTAAAATTGTCAAAAGTTCTTGTAAAAGTGAAATTACTTGGTCTTGACTGAGGGTTTTACCTGGAATTAATTCTTGACTCAGGTCATGACCTTCGATCAATTCCTGTACGAGATAGAATTCGGCGTTATCCTCAAAGTAAGCTAAAAGTTGGGGAATGCGATCGTGAGTTCCTAATTTATACAGAACTTGTGCTTCTGTATCAAATAAACGCCTAGCTGTCTCCAAAGTTGCCGGATCACTTGCCTGGGGTTTAAGTTTCTTAACGACACATGGAGGTGAACCGGGTAATTGGGTATCACTGGCCACAAAAGTTTCACCAAAACCCCCACCTCCCAAGTTACTAATAATTTGGTATCTTCCTACAAGAGTGTTTCCTAGCATCTCGTTTGCCTAGTTAAGTGCGATGCGATCTGATTTCAATCTTGCCACACGTTAAGGAGGATAGGGGGAGTGGGGAGTAGAGAGTAGGGAGTGGGGAGCAGAGGAGCAGATAGGAATATTTGGTGTTTCTTAATTATGAATTACGAATTACGTTAGCGTAGCGGGGCGAAGCCCATTATGAATTACAAATTAGTATGATTCCTATTAGTGATAATATCCGTTGCCGGACCAAACCGGTTATTAATTACTGGCTGATTGGTATTAATGTTGCCGTATTTTTATGGGAACTTCAACTAGAATTTAGTGGCGGGCTAGGTTATTTTGTTAATAGTTGGGGTTTGATTCCAGCGCAGATTAGTGGAGCAATTACAAATGCATTCTTCTTCAACAACTCTGCTGCTTGGATAATTGTAATTTGGCGAGCATTTTCATTATTTTTTGCAATATTTATACATGGTAGTTTTAGCCAGATATTAGGAAACCTGCTATTTTTGTGGGTTTTTGGCAAAACTGTTGAGAATATTTTGGGACATGGACGCTATTTAGGATTTTATCTAGCGGCTGGCGTAATGATAGGAGTAGTGCAAGTCCTGGCTGAACCGAGTTTGACAGTCCCATTGATTGGGGCGAATGGCGCGATCGCAGCTATTTTAGGAGCATATGTTATGAAGTTTCCTAAAGCAAAAATTGATACTATTTTGCCGCTAATAATCTTGTATATCCCCATCGAACTCCCAGCTTTTTTCTATATATTTTGGTGGTTTGTGCAACAATTATTTTATGGTATTGGTAGTTTAAATATTCCTCCCGTTGGCGTAAATCAATCGGGTGTTGTCTTCTGGGGGCAAGTTCTGGGATTATTGAGTGGTGCAGCTTTCATGCGTCTGAAGAGATGATTTATTACTAAATCACCGCTCGATGCAAAGCCTCTTATCGTCAGACATCGATCTGAATGTTAGAAGATATCTTTTGGCTAAAACTCCTATGTGCCTTTTGATGGATTGCGTTTTTTAGTTTAAAAATCCATACTGCTAATACTAGGGGATGCCTACTCTTCAAATCGGTATTGTTTAGTTATATAGCGGTGTATAAGATGCCAAATGTTGATAAAATTAACTTTAAAGTCACTGATGAATTAGCAGTTCTACGGCAGCGTGTAGCTGAGTTAGAGCGATCAGAAATATTTTATCAGCAAAGGCAAACAGCGCTGGAGGAGCAAGTAATAGAGCTAGAGAAAAAACTGGCACTTGCACTACAATATCCCCATATTCAAGCTGTTGAATATGATATCAAGTGGCATCTTGAACAAAAGACATCCACAGCTTTAAATGTGCCAACAGATGTAGCAGTCACTTTACAGCAACTCCAACAAGAAATTGCAGAGCGACAGCAGGTAGAAGCCTCCCTGAGGGAGAGTGAAGAACGGCTCAGGCTAGCCCTAGAGGTTTCCCAGATGGGCTTGTGGGATTGGAATATTGTTACTAATCAAGTCATCTGGTCTGAAAACTATGAAGTGCTTTTCGGTGTGCTACCGGGTAGTTTTGACGGCCCTTACGAAACGTTTCAGAAGTGCGTTTATCCTGAAGACAGGGAATCTGTGATGCAAGGGATCGCCTACGCTTTAGAACAAAAGACTGACTACAACGATGAATTTCGTATAGTTCGATCAGACCAAAGTACACATTGGATTTCTGCCAAGGGAAAATTTATCTATGACGATCGCGGACAAGCGGTACGAATGATTGGCGTTTGTATGGAAACTACTGTCTGCAAGCAAGCAGAAGAAAGTACTCGTGAACTCACAACCCAAGTGCAAGAACAGGCAAATATTTTAAATGCCATCCTCACCGCCTCAGTTGATCACATTTATATCTTTAATCGCAAAGGTTGCTATCAGTATGTCAGTCGTGATGCAGCTACGTTATTAGGCTTCAAGCCCCAGGATATTGTCGGAAAAACTTTGCAAGACCTGGATGTACCCGCAGACCTTATAGAACAGGTAGATAATCAACGACAAACTGTCATGAAAACTGGGCAGCCAATCAAGGATGAATGTAAATATGTTACTCCTGATGGCGTGCATTATTATGAATACATCCTCACACCATTACGAAATTCCGACCAAACTATTGAAGGCGTAATTACTGTTTCTCGTGATATTACCGAACACAAACGGGCAGAAAAAACATTACGCGAAAGTGAAGCCAGATTTCGGCGTTTGTTTGAATCCAACCTGATTGGGGTTGCTTTTTGGAATGTAGATGGCTTTATTCTTGATGCCAATGATGCCTTTCTCCAGCTAGCTGGCTACACTCGTGATGAGTTTGCCACCTTGGATAGAATTAATTGGAGAGAACTTACTCCTGTTGAATATAAGGATTTAGACGATCGCGCCCTTTTGGAACTGCAAACCACTGGAGTTTCCAAAATTTACGAAAAAGAATACATCCACCGCAACGGGAAGCGAGTCCCAATTGTTTTGGGGGTAGCCTTGTTAAATGACTCCAAGGATAATGGTGTGGCTTTTGTACTAGATATTACTGATCGCAAATCAGCCGAGAAAGAATGCGATCGCCTCCTCGAACGAGAAACCAAAGCACGCAAACAAGCAGAAATCGCCAACAAAATCAAAGATGAGTTTCTGGCGGTTCTCTCCCATGAACTACGAACCCCACTCAACTCCGTTTTGGGATGGTCGAAAATGTTGCGGACTCGCAAGTTTGATGAAAAAACCACTAACCACGCCTTAGAAACCATTGAACGCAACGCCAAGTTACAAACCCAGCTAATTGAAGATTTGTTGGATGTGTCTCGCATCCTCCAAGGAAAATTAAACTTAAATATCTGTCCAGTTAGCTTGGTAATGGTAGTTGAAGCAGCACTAGAGACAGTACAACTAGCAGCACAAGCTAAGTCAATTCAAATGAAGACTATATTTGATCCGACTTTGGAGCAAGTAATGGGCGATCCAAATCGGCTTCAGCAAGTTATATGGAATCTACTTTCCAATGCGGTAAAATTTACCCCAACAGGCGGACGGGTAGAAATTCGACTAATGCAAGTTGGTAACCAAGCTCAAATTAAGATCAGCGATACAGGTAAGGGAATTAGCTCAGAGTTTTTGCCTTATGTGTTCGATTACTTTCGCCAAGCTGATAGCACAACTACCCGGACATTTGGTGGATTAGGTTTAGGATTAGCGATCGTGCGTAAGGTTGTAGAGATGCATGGAGGAAAAGTTCAAGCCGAAAGTCCTGGAGAAGGATCAGGAACCACCTTCACTGTTGAGCTACCGCTTTTAGTCAGAAGTGAAGATGTTGGGCGTGAAAATAATCAGTTTTTAGATTGTGAGCCGGAATCCTCGCTCCTTTCGAATACACAAGTTTTGGTGGTGGACGATGAACCAGATATCCGCGACTTAGTGACCTTTATTTTGCAAGACTACGGTGTAGAAGTAACCGCCGTATCTTCCGCACAGGAAGCATTACAAGCGCTGTCTGAATCAATACCAGATGTTTTAATTAGCGATATTGGAATGCCAAAGACAGACGGTTATATGCTGATGCGTGAAGTGAGGGCGCGATCGCCTCAACAAGGAGGATTGGTACCAGCGATCGCTCTGACGGCTTATGCAGGCGAAATGAATCAGCAGCAAGCACTAGCAGCAGGATTTCAAATGCATATTTCTAAACCAGTAGATCCAGATGCATTGGTGAAAGCGATCGCTGATTTGATAAATTAGTCATTGGTCATTGGTCATTATGTGTTGGTATATACCGAGTGTTTCGTTGGCGAAAAAACTTTTTTATTAAAGGACTAATTTAAACCACGTTCCTTGTGGGCGTGGTATCTTGTCGACACAATGGCATTGTTAGTCGATGCAATCGCATTGTTAGTCGATACAATGCCATTGTTAGTCGATACAATCGCATTGTTAGTCGATGCAATGGCATTGTTAGTCGATGCAATGCCATTGTTAGTCGATGCAATGGCATTGTTCGTCGATGCAATCGCATTGTTCGTCGATACAATGCCATTGTTAGTCGATGCAATCGCATTGTTAGTCGATATCATAATTTCCCTTGCTACATTTTTCTACGGCGACAGTTCATTTAGGAATGTGAGACACCGCTAGCTCCAAAACGCGATCGCCCAAGTTTATACACTACTAACGGTACTGGTTATCCCTTTGAGAATCGCTATAAGATTAGAAAAAGGGTCTTCTACGTTTAGATGGAAATGACTGAGCAACGTGATGCTGACTCACCGTCAACTAATTCTCAGCAATTAAGTGAACCGACCAATGGAGCAACTACCAAATCGGTCGATAATTCCTGGACAAACCGCATTGGTAGTGTTTGGAATAAAGCAACAACACATCTAACGCAACTCCTACCCGTAGAACAACTGGCACAGACGGTTGTTGAATGGTTTAGCGTGAGCGAAACTCAGGTTGCAGAGATTTTAGAGAAAGTTCGAGCCGAACTGCCAACTACTGAAGCACTGCTGATTGGTAAACCCCAAGCCGGAAAAAGTTCAATTGTGCGGGGATTGACGGGAGTTTCTCCCGAAATTGTCGGTCAGGGATTTCGTCCTCACACGCAACACACCCAGCGCTATGCCTATCCTTCCAATGACCTGCCGTTACTGATTTTTACTGATACGGTGGGACTCGGTGATGTTAAACAAGATACTCAATTAATCATTCAGGAATTAGTTGGCGATTTAAAAAAGGAAACTCGTTCCGCCAGAATCTTGCTTCTGACGGTTAAAATCAATGATTTTGCAACTGACACGCTACGACAAATTGCTAAACAGCTGCGCCAGCAGTATCCAGACATTCCCTGTCTGTTGGTAGTTACCTGCTTGCACGAGGTTTATCCTCTCGATACCGTCGATCATCCCGCCTATCCACCAGATTATCAAGAAGTCAACCGCGCATTTGCCGCAATGCAGCAAGCCTTCGCAGGAATAACTGATCGCTCTGTACTAATTGACTTTACCTTAGAAGAAGATGGCTACACTCAGGTATTTTACGGCTTAGAAGCACTGCGAGATTCCTTAGCAGAACTACTCCCACAAGCAGAAGCGCAAGCGATTTATCAGCTATTAGATCAAGAAGAAACTGGGAAGCAACTTGGTAATCTTTACCGAGATGCTGCACGCCGCTATATTTTGCCATTTTCGATTATGTCTGCGACCCTTGCCGCTGTACCTCTGCCATTTGCCACAATGCCCGTACTAACTGCCTTGCAAGTATCAATGGTGGGACTGTTGGGTAAATTATATGGGCAGACAGTCACTCCATCTCAGGCGGGAGGTGTTGTGAGTGCGATTGCAGGTGGTTTTTTAGCACAGGCAATTGCGCGGGAATTAATTAAATTTATACCAGGATTTGGTAGTGCGATCGCAGCCTCTTGGGCAGCTGCCTATACCTGGGCACTAGGGGAAGCAGCCTGCGTTTACTTTGGTGATTTAATGGGAGGTAAGAAACCCGATCCCCAAAGAATTCAGTTGGTGATGCAAGAAGCGTTTCAAGCGGCGCAAGAACGCTTTAAGGGGATCAAACGTTAAAACTCAAGAATCCGTTTCTCAAAGCAAACTACTCAATGGATTTTCCACATAGCGCCCATAGGCTGCTATGGGTTGATAACTCGCAGATTCATATATAGCGGTTCCTATTCAGATGCGGTACAACATTACATCACGAGGTGTGGGGGCAGGCAGTGCCGTGCCCCTACGGGTGTACCTTGCTTGGACAGTCTTTGAAAACTCAGCAAATATTCAAGTGGGAATTGTAGCATTACTTGCGATCGCACCAAATAATGGTCGTGCTGAAATTGGTCATGTATGGTTTACTCCCGCAGTCCACAAAACTAAAGTCAACAGCTAGTACATTGTGGCGGAAATTTGCCTACCTTTACTTGTATGGGTTTTAGCTTGTCTCTCCCTCAAATATGTTTAAGTTAGGGAGAGGTTTATCGAACTCAGACTCTACACCTTCTCCTTTGCTGATGGCACAATGCCAAACTTATTTAAACCTGCATCGATTTCCCTAAGTGCTTTAAAATCCTCCTCTGGCAAAGGATAGCTACTACTGTTGAACAAACCCCCACTGACAGCAGGCTGCTTTTCCAAAAAAGAGAAAGCTTGGCGAAACTGATACGGTTTGGCTTTAATTGGTGAATCAAAGTGGCAGGGAATAATCCACTCGAAGTCCCAACTTGCAACTTTCTCAGCCCAGTCGATGGTTTCTTTTGGTGCGCGGTTCAGAATCAACGTTTGTAAAATTGGTGCGACAAACAAACGTCCATTCCCTTGCAGGGCCTCAAATGATCGCTGCCAATCTGGATGCCATTTAAAGGGATACAATCCAAAATAAGCTTTCCTTGAGCGTTCTGGTGCTTTCAAGGCATCTTGCAATACCTGACTCCATTGGGGGATATTTAGGGCGCTTGGTTGAAAGTACAAAGCAAACAACGAGATACGCTGCCAACCCTTACGGCGATTTGCCTGAATGTCTGCAACAATGTCAGAAGCACGATCCTTGGCATGAAATAGTAAAGGATATGGATCTAATAGGACGATCGCAGGTGGATCTTCTGGGATAGAAAGCACAGAATCTGTTACTAAAAGAGTATGCGATCGCTTGTGGAAAAAAGCAACTTCCGCAAACCGACCAGGGCCAAGCTCGATTGGGCCCAGCATCGCATAATCAAACTCGTCAGCAAAGGGTGTTTTGCTACTATCTTCTGGGAGTACTTGAGTTCGTTTCGGGGGTAAGCCAAGCCAGCTAAGGGGGAGATTTAGCGGGAAACTCCACTGATGGGGAGCTACAAACACCTGTGCAGTCGGAAAGTATCTGGCAAAGGGGCCGACGAAGACTTTGTGTTCTATACCGGAGATAGTTGGCAGGATGATGTACTTAACATTACCGTGTTCTGCTACCAACTCATTCACAAGCCGGATACACTCAGGGGTTGGTGCAACAGGCGCATAGACTAGAAGGCCCCCAGCTTCGAGCTTAACCACAGTCATGCGAATCGGTACAACAACGTAGAAAATCCCCTGAATCTGGTCAAAATTCCAGATTGTGTCCTTAACCACTTCTTTGCGGATTGTCTGTCGCCTGCCATATGGGTAGAGTGGTAGAACAGGCCATAATCTCCATGAAAAGTCTTTTGGATGTATCTGTTGTGTATTGACTATGCGTTCATCATCAGCCACTCTGCAACCCCCTCCAAATTCCCTGCTCAAATTGTTTTTATTTGCTATCCCCAAAGTTGGAGTTTAGCAAATTATTGAGATAATAATACTAATTCGTAATTCGTAATTCGTAATTCGTAATATCTTCTGTATAGTTGATTCACGATAAAAATTATGAGCAAATATAAAATTTTAAAACCTGATCAAAGTTATACTTTTAGTCAATACTTTTTGTTACCTAACCCAACAATAGATGTAGTAGCTGAGTTTGAGTACAGCGACGATCGCACAGAGCTACAATTACCAAGATACTTTGCTGATATTAGCTATTTAGAATTTTTACAAAATTACTTACAGCGCAATATAAAGCTTTTCAACCCGACGGCTGAGATATCAATTAGAGAATTTATGATTGCCCCTATCCTTGCTGAAATCTGCGCTCAAACAAAAGCTCAACTATATAATGAATATCCACTTCATGTAGATGGAAAATTTAAAGTTAGTTTGGATTATTACTTACATAAATCTAACTCCCTATTAGTGACTGAAGCAAAACAATCAGATATTAGAAGAGGCTTTACACAGGTAGCAGTAGAATTAAGCTGTTACGCATTTAATTTGTACATTTACCTAATGACTGATGACTGTTAACCATCAACAGTCAACAGTTAACAGTTAACGACCACAAGAGTGTTTATAGTTTTTTTGATAAGTGATTAGGCAGAGATGATATGACTTAAACAGACTCATGATACAGAGCAAGTAAATTGATTTATCGGGATTATTAATTTTTAATTTTTAATTTTGAATTCGGAGCGAAGCGACGTGACTCATTACATTTTAAAAGCCTCAAAAGAAACCGTTCATCTAGGTGGATTCTGCCATTTGCTAGAACCAGCACTCATTATTGACTCTGGAGATACAGTTGATGTGGAAACTTATAGTGGTTACTACGTTTACGACAAAGCACCACCTGAGTTTCTCACACCAGAATTTCTCGACATCTGCCAAAATCTTGTACCAGAACGCAAAATTGCTGGCGGGCCGCATTTACTCACAGGGCCAATTTATGTGCGCGATGCCGAACCAGGGGATGTTTTAGAAGTACAATTAGATGCGATCGCACCTAGTTTACCTGTCGGCTTTAATGCGATTCGTACAGGTTGGGGAGCTTTACCACATCAGTTTCCTGAACCTGCTTTGAGATTCATTCCTCTAGATTTAGCAAACAATATCGCTGAATTTCCGGCGGGTGCTGGCATCAAAATTCCCCTCAAACCGTTTTTTGGAATTCTTGGTGTAGCTACTCCAGAAACCTCTCGAACTTCTATCCCACCTGATTCTTACGGTGGTAATATCGACAACCGCGAACTACAAGCTGGTTCTCGTTTATTTTTGCCGATTTCTGTACCAGGTGCATTATTTTCTATTGGTGATGGGCATTCTGCACAGGGAGATGGCGAAGTAAATGTCACCGCCATTGAAACTTCCATGAACGGTAGAATTACCCTCAAACTTCGCAAGGATTTACAACTAACAACACCAATTGCGGAAACTCCAACCCATATCATTACAATGGGATTTGCTCAAACCTTAGATGAAGCCTTAGAACTGGCTTTGAAAAACATGATTGATTTTCTGGAACGCTTCACCAATTTATCACCAGAAGATGCTTATGTATTATGTAGTTTAGCTGTGAATTTCCACATTACTCAAGTTGTGAACAGTCCCCACAAAGGTGTGCATGGAATGCTACCTAAATCAATTTTTTCCAAGACGGTCAATTTGTAAGTTGCATTATGTAGCTCATTTTTTACACTGTTATGATGCCTAAGTTCTTGCATAATTTTGCCCAATGACAAATCATTACCGATATATTATTTTTTACAAACCTTATGGCGTTCTCAGCCAGTTTACAAAAGATGCTCCCACCCATAGCACCCTGAAAGATTATATTGATGTACCTGATGTGTATCCTGTGGGACGCTTAGACTGGGATAGTGAAGGGTTGCTGCTGTTAACGAACGATGGACAATTGCAACATCGTCTCGCCCATCCGCGTTTTGGTCATCAACGTACTTACTGGGTACAGGTAGAGCGAATTCCAGATGTAGATGCAATAACAAGATTGCAAACAGGTGTGGAAATTCAAGATTACCGCACTCAACCAGCAGAAGTTAAGCTGTTACCAACAGAGCCACAGCTACCTGAACGGACTCCGCCAATTAGATTTCGCAAAAATGTACCGACAGCTTGGCTGGAAATGACCTTGACAGAGGGAAAAAACCGCCAAGTACGGCGTATGACTGCGGCTGTAGGATTTCCGACTTTGCGGTTGGTCAGAGTCAGCATAGCCCACCTAAAATTAGATGACCTACAAGTGGGTCAATGGCGCGACCTCACCACATCTGAACTTCAATTTCTGCATAATTTTGGTAAATCCAAAGGTTTTCCTTCAAAGGCGAATGCTTTGTAACAGAAATTCGACTTCTATTGTGCACATTTGGGATGCGATCGCTATATCAACCAAAACTTTGAACAATATACATATCATTACCCGTATCGCCTACTAAAAGCAAGCTGCTGTCATCACTTTCTAAATTTTGACTGCCAGCAATACCCTTTTGCAGAACTTTAATTATTCTTTGGGGAGTGAAAGATTCCAATTCCACAAAGTTTCCACATTCTAACCATGCTAATTCTTCAGCAGATAAATTTTGACGTATTTCCTCAGGTAGGTGTTTAGCTGCTTGCGCCGACTCTGGAGAAGATTGAATGAACATTCCGCGTTTAGTAGCGATAATTTGACGTGGTGTTAGTCCGATATCAATAATCACAATCTCGCTATCGAGAAACCAATTAGCATTATTTCTCAAATGATGAACTAAACCAATTCCTCGTGGATTGCAATCATGCACTGCATAGACTTTTAAATCTGGATTGCGGCGCAGCATTTGCATTGTGGTGTCAAAAATGCTTTGGGGATATCCGGTAATGCTGAGAATTGCACAATTATTTTCAAAGTGAAAATTATTAGCAATTAATACTTGAGCAATGCTAGCACTATCACAAACGACTAATCTATCAAAGCTGTAAGCAGTCACATCAGGATTAACCGTGGCTGTTGTATTTTCCTGCTTTGAAGGAGGCAGGATTTTGAGAATTGAACCATTTATTTGCTGCCAACGGTTTAGCCAACCTTGGAAATCATTTTGAGAAATTAAAAACTCCTGTGTAAATTTAGTTTGTCGTAGCTGTCGAGTTCCAAAGTATATCGACAACATCCCTAGAATAACGGCGATGAAAAACAGACTAAACGAGTTATATATAATTAAGCTAGCGTAAATTCCTACAGCAAGAATTATGCATCCTATTATTTGTAAGCATCTAGCATATTCTTGGCGAGACTTAATATTTGTTTTGTTTGATGTAGATTTTTTATATAAAAATAATATGAAGCATGTATTAAATATAATAGATGCTATCAGCAAAGAATTAGTACCAAACAATAACGAAGCAAAGCCACCTATGAACCCTGGCACCCAAATATTAAAAAATAAATATAAAAACAACAAACCAACTATTGCAGTAGATTTTATTTTTATTCGATTATCTAATAAATAAAAAAGTTGTTTGGGAGTGAAAAATAGAGTGTTATTTGCAGAAATGTCAGCGATCGCCTTTGCAAAAAAAGGATCGGTAATCTTAACATTACTCATACTAGTCGGTTCAAAGGCAAACGGATGATTGCATTTTATACACCGACCTTGATTAGCTGTCCGGTCTTTTAGTTTATTGTCAGTTCCGCAGTTAATACACTTCATAATGGTTGTTGGATGTTAGTTATTAATTGATTTGTGAGCAAAACACTGTAGTCTTCTCGTTTGCGAATCAGACGGTGTGTGCCATTTTCTAGCAAAACTTCCGCCGGTTTGGGACGGTGTAAAAAGTGAGACGACATGGCATAACCATAAGCACCGACATCTAAAATGGCAACGATATCACCAATGTCTAGTGCCGGGAGTTGGCAATTTTTCCCTAGATAATCTCGTGAATATGTGGTATTACCACAAATGTCAGTAATGAATGGATTGTCTGCTTGTTTCCAAGTAATAATTTTTCGGTAGCTGCCGTATACTGTTGGTACTGAAAGATTAGCAACGGTGGTATCAACTCCGACAATCTGTTTTTCTCCTTGCCATTTTACAGAAACAACTTGAGCAAGCAAAGTTGCACATTCAGCGATCGCACTTCGTCCCGGTTCAATCACCAAATCAATTTTCCGTCCTAAACGAGTAATTCTCTCGGTTAACTCAGCCCCAAATATTTCCCAGTCAAAGGCTGTTTTGTTGTGGTGATAAGGATAGCCAAAACCACCACCAAAATCTAAATATTCCCAATCAGGTAACTGTTGTGCTGTGGCGATTACCGTATCAATCACCTGGGTAAAAGCTGCTGTGGCATTAGTTCCAGTTCCTCGATAGAAGTGTAAACCACTCAGCTTTAATGCAAACTTGCGAGTTAAAGCGATCGCATCACCAAATTCCTCTGGACGCACACCAATTCGGCTGTCTCCCGTAATTTCCGGCAAGTTGAGGCGTAAACCCAGCCGAATACATTTCTCTCTGCGTTTGGGTAAAACTTCGCAACACAACTGCAACTGAGCAAGGCTATCAAAATTGAGAGTTGTAACTCCCCAATTCAGGACTTGTAGCATCTCAGCCCGATTCAAATTGCTCCCACTATAAACAATTTCACTAGGATCGAAACCAGCTTGCAATCCCAGGTAAATATCTCCTGGGGTATTAGCATGAAGTCCCCACCCAAAAGAACGAAAAATTTTTAACAGCGCAATGTTGCCATTGGTAACGCTGGCAAAGCGAAATTGCGTGCGCGGATAGCTGACTGCTTTGGTAATCCGCTCAATAGTTTCACCCAAGCGATCGCCATTATAAACATAAAGCGGAGAACCGTAGTTATTCAGTAACTCCTGAGCAAGTTTCCCGGAGAATGGGGGAGTAAGGCGATTTTGAGTAAACTTATTTAATACCATTTACCAAGCATCCTGATACAGCAAATTACGAATTACGTTAGCGTAGCGTTAGCGAGTATTCGAGCGTCATTACGAATTACGAATTATCTTGTATTTTCTCCATAGCCAAGGATGTAACCAAAACGGATGATCCCAGGACTGTTTACTTAGTTCTTCATTTAAAACATGCGATCGCCAAAGTTGCCAGATAATAAGTAACCAGAGTGTTTCACCAATCCGACGGCCTTGAATAGCTGCTCCTAGTTTGCCTTCAACGATTTGTGCCGCAATGTGAGGATAAAAGTGATTGTTGGCGCGAAGTATTTCTGGATTTAGCCAGATACCCAGTTGATGCCAAAAATCATTTAAACACCAAGAAGTTAAGGGAACCCCCATACCCCGCTTTTGTCGCCAGACAATTTCCGGTGGGAGCCAATTTTCTACAGCCCGTTTGAGGATATATTTTTCACAAGCTCCTTGTAAACAGAGTTCTCCAGATAGGCGGAATGTCCATTCTGCTAAAGGCAAATCACAAAAAGGCGATCGCACCCATAATCCATGAGCAAACCCCAATGCAGTCGCACGGGGATGGATATTCTGTGCTCCTTTGAGCATCAAACTGGCACGGCGGAGGCGATGCAGCAAAGATGGACATTCATCTTGATCGAGAGCCGCCAACAGCCAATCTTCGGGATGCAAATTTTGTATCTGTGCATATACCTCCGGCTGATAAACTTGAGATTCGTATCCCCCAAGACGGTGAAAAGTGCGGAGATATTGCTGGATAAAAGTTTCCTGTCCGGCGGGATTTTCTGCCTGATAAACACCTGCGGCAATTAAAGGTTTGTTAGTCCAACCAGCAAACAATTGATCTCCACCTTCGCCGTTAAAAATTACCTGAGTTTCCTGACTCGCTCTCTGAGATAAGAGATACAACGGAACACACACGCCATCTCCAAAGGGCAAATCCAATGCTTGTACAGTAGGAATCAGGGCATTCTTGATCGAATTTGGGGTTACAGCAACTTTACTAAGCGGAATTTTGAGAAACTGGGCGACTTGTTCAGCATAGGGATATTCTGGAATCCCTGCATCACCAAAATCTAAAGTGTAGGCGCGGACTTTCACCCCTGCTTTTACCAGTAGCGCCGCCACCACTGAAGAATCGAGTCCGCCAGAGAGAAACACCCCAACAGGTTCATCCTTTAAATCGCAAATATGTCGCCCAATGGAGTCTTTAAGGAGAGTTTGCAATTCGGTAATTGCTGTAGCTTCATCTGTTAACTGTTCTGGCGCTTCCCGCCACGAATGGATATTCTTAGATTCAGGCGATCGCAGACTACCTAATTGACAATCACTCTGCCAAAATAATTCAGTTCCCGCAGTCACTGCAAACACTCCATTGATGGGAGTTAAGGGTGTGGGAACGTAAGAAAAACAGCTATAGCCATATAATCCAGGAATGCTAACTTCTGAATGCTGCAAAATCGGTAAGAGTAATTGCAGTTGGGATGCAAACCAGATCACTTGTCCTTGCTGAGTCCAATACAAAGGCACTTTTCCGAAAGGTTCTCTTCCCAAAATTAGGCAGTTGTTTTCTTGGAGACTTACCCAAGCATCGGGTGAAGTGAGTAATCCTGATGCGGAGATAGCAGCAATTTGATTTTGTTGCGATGGGAGATTTCCATCGATTCCTATATAAACAACATTCCAGATTTTCAAACCTAACCCCCTAACCCCCTTCCCTAGTAGGGAAGGGGGAAAATTCAAAGCCTCTTCCCTTTTAGGGGAGAGGTTTGGAGAGAGATTTTCCAGAACACTATTTAACAGCGCTTCCAACTCCTGTTGAGCGCCGTAACCCCAATAGCCAAGAAAGTGATGCGGGATGTTGTCCATCTGGACTATTGAACTTCAAAGGTTTCATCGCTAATCTGCCGACCTTCTAGGAACATCTGCACCTTCCAATTGCCAACAGTTGCAGACGGATTAATAGTGTAGCGACACTGGGTATCCCAGACAGACGTATTAATTTCGCGGGTTTGATAGTTGTTTTGCTTGACAATTTGACCACTTGGGTCAATCCAATTACAGGAGAGAGCCAGCTTTTGACCCAAGGGTGCATCCTTTAAGGTGACACGATACAACACTTCTGGATTGGTTTGGCGAGAAACTGTTTTCAAGTCACCGCCATTATCTTGTGTCAAAGTGATGCGGTCTTGTTGAGTAGAAACACGAGAAAGTGTAGAATTTTGCTGCTGCATGAAAAATATTGTAGATGCGAGCGCAACCACTACAACTGCCACAACTCCAGAGGTAATCCATCGATTCCGGCGTTGCTGTATTTCCAGTGCTTGGCGGCGATTTAACTGAATCAGCGCTTCATCTAGTAACTCTGGCGGTAAATTCAACTCCTGTAAAATTTCTCTAACCTGCTGTTGGTCTAATTCCGCTTCCCGACGCACTTGCAGACCTTCTACTTCCGTGACTATTTGTGATAATTGCTCTTGAGTCAGTCGCTGCGTCATAGCTTAACTCCTGTTAAAAAAACTTTATAGCGATCATTGATTACATCCAATCAGAAGAATTTATGATTCAGTCACATCTCACTTTTGTAGGTACATCATAAGCTACAAAATAAAGTTGTTGCTTTTCGGATTCTTTAAGAGATACTTTTGTAAACACAGACGCAATTCATCGCGTCTTTACTCCTCACTCTTGTACAGACGCGATTCATCGCGTCTCTCCTAATTCAGCACTTTATGACTCAAGAACAACAAACCGCTATTGAAGGTATCTATGAAGTTTGTATCGGCATCCCAGAGCCAATTTCTGCAATTCAGTATTGGGAGCAATTTGGCTATCGCATTGGTGAAGTGGGTGAATTAACCGCAGATGTAGCCTATCAATTATATGGGGTGAATTCGTCCTTACGCTCAATCCGCCTCTACCACCAAAATTCAGATCATGGTTTGATTCGGCTGATGGTTTGGCAAAACCCCACGCATCAAGGTTTGGGAATAGCATCGATGAAAATTAAGGGAAATCGCTGGGCGACAAGCTTAACGGCAGATGTGTTAAGTATCTTAAATCATATAGAAGATGCAAAAGCCGCAGGTTTGCCTATTAGGCACACTAACCCTTATTGGGAAGTCATCTACAACAAAGAGAGGAAAAGCCGTCCTTTTATTGAGCCAGCAGTTGGGGTGCGAGAAATGCTGCTACTGCAACCCTTGACTCGACAGGTTTTATTTCAACGTTTTGGCTATGCACTGCCGCATTACGGACAAGTTAACAATAATGCTGCACTCAAGACTAGTCAGTTTACCCACATGGGGATCATCGTTCAAGATGACAGCAAAGAAACCCTGAAGTTTTACGAAGAAGTTTTGGGTTTGCTGCGTGTGCGTGATGATGTCGAAACTAGCTATGAGTCTTCGCCAGCAGGCCGAGATATTTTTGACCTTAACCCTGGTGAAAAATTTATTGTTACTACCTTTGATGATCCTCGTTCTTCTAAGTCTGACTTCATGGCTGCACGCAGCGGTAGACTTTACATCATTCGATTCCCAGAATCTATTAATTTAGAATCGCGCTTTGAGGCAGCCCAACCAGGTAGCTTGGGTATGTCTTTATATACCTATCGAGTGAAGGGAATACAGGAGTATTGCGATCGCATCAAAGCAAGTACTGTACAAAAAGTTACAGACATCATTAGTAATGAGTTTGGCGAGATGAGTTTCTCTTTTGTTGCGCCAGATGGCTACTTCTGGAATTTACTAGAAGGTAATTAACTAGTGCAAGAGCGTCGTAGACATCGCTAATTTCTTCAAGAGGAGTTATTAAAAGTTTTTACGCGTCCTCCCCCTGTTGCCAGTTGTCGGGGACAATGCGAAAAAACGCGATCATACTTTCTATAGCTCAAAAAAGTTTTATTTTGTTGTATTTTAATTGAAAAGGCTGGACATTCTCTACTAAAAATCAGGTAAATTATGCTCCGCTCATCCACTACATGGCTTGTTCCGGTAGCGTTGACTGTAATAAGTTTCGGGTCAAATTTCCCAAGTGCAATTGCACAGACACAATATCCATTTGAAAGTACTTACAATTCACAAACGACCCTTACACCCATTACAGAAAACGTTTTAAGAATAAAAAGTCTTGGAGAAAACGTTGATGCACCATACGGTCTAACTAGACTTACAAATATAAGCTATGGTAAATTAAACCCGAATACAGGTGTGATTGTCATTGAGCCAGACCCAGCGGAGTTTGGTCTAGAGAACTTACCGTTTGGCAATCTGACAATTTCTGGTCAAGGAGAAGATAGACTATTTGGAACTGTCAGTGGTAGTGCCATACTTGATTTCCCAAATTCTGTGGGAAGGGTGACTAATACTATATCTATTACTGGTGGCGCGGGCAGATTTAGCGGTGCTACTGGGACGCTCCTTCTTTTGGAGAACCTTACACTCAATAACCCAGATATAACCGCTCCTGTAAAAGGTTTGCCTCTAATCTCAGGTTCAGTTCAAACGTTTCAAACAGTTCCAGAGGCAAGTCAGATCATAGCGCTTCTTTGTATGGGAGTGATTGGTTTTTCTGGATTGAATCGTCGGCGCAGTTACGAAAAAAAGACAAAATATTCTCAAGCTCATTCTGGAACATAGTGAATCACCTAAAGCTGATTCGTGCAATGCTGATGTTAAACGTTCTTCCAAAGTCAAATAAAGTGCAGGGAGATGAAAAAGTATGGCTGAACATCCATTTCATGACCAACTGAGTTTAGAAGAACAAACTGAAAAACTCGGAAAGCAAGCAGTAACCTTGGGTTTGATTCCAAGCTTTGTAGTGCATTACTTTCCCGATACCTGGGTATTTTATATACCTAATCAAAATCAATCCGAACCGTTGACACCAGAAGAGGCATACTTTCGTTTAAAACAACTGGTTAAACAGTAGATATTCTGACGACAAATTTTTGAAGATAACGGCTAGGCACTGCAATTATTAAGTAACACTACTTATGGCGAAACCTGCAATTTTAACCGTCGATGATGATCCAGAAGTGTTGCAAGCAGTGTCACGAGACTTGCGGCATCAGTATGGCGATCGCTTCCGCATTGTCCGGGCAGATTCTGGTATTACTGCTCTAGACGCGGTGCAGCAACTCAAATTGCGGAATGAAGCAGTTGCTCTATTTTTGGTGGATCAAAGAATGCCTCAAATGGGAGGTGTGGAGTTCCTTGAACAGGCAAAAGTCATCTTTCCTAATGCGAAACGTGCTTTGCTGACGGCGTATGCAGATACGGATGCTGCCATTAAATCAATTAATAGTGCCAGACTTGATTATTACTTACTCAAGCCCTGGAATCCGCCAGAAGAACGGCTATATCCGGTTTTGGATGATTTGCTAGATGACTGGCTAGCTGGATTCCGCCCACCTTTTGAAGGGATTCGAGTCATTGGTAATCGCTGGTCGCCTTTTTCCCACCAGGTGAAAGACTTCCTGGCACGTAACCAGATTCCATACAAGTGGTTAGATATTGAACTGGAGCCGGATGCAGAAAAATTAGTAGAATACGCAGAAGCCGATGGCAGACAGCAATTGCCCCTGGTGCTGTTTCCCGATGGTTCCCGATTAATTCAACCATCTAATTTAGAGATTGCGGCTAAAATTGGACTGCAAACCCAGGCAGAACGCCCATTTTATGACTTGGCGATCGTGGGTGGTGGCCCTGCTGGACTGGCAGCCGCCGTCTATGGCGCTTCTGAAGGATTGAGTACAGTTTTAATTGAGCGTGAGGCTCCGGGCGGGCAAGCAGGCACGAGTTCACGCATTGAAAACTATTTAGGGTTTCCTGTTGGCTTGAGTGGTAGCGATTTGGCCAGACGGGGAGTCACTCAGGCGCGACGATTTGGGGTAGAAATTCTCACTCCTCAAGTCGTAACCGGAGTTAAGCTGCAAGATCCTTATCGGGTTCTGCAATTGGCGGATGGCAGTGAGATTAGTTGCCATGCACTTTTAGTTGCAACTGGCGTTTCCTACCGCTGGCTAAATGTCCCAGGAGCCGAGAAGCTCAAGGGAGCAGGAATTTATTACGGTGCTGCCATGACTGAAGCGATCGCCTGTACCAATGAAGAGGTTTACCTAGTAGGCGGGGCAAATTCTGCCGGACAGGCAGCAATGCATTTTTCTAAGTATGCCAGCAAAGTGATCATGTTGGTGCGGGGTGAGTCGCTTTCATCGAGTATGTCGCAATACTTGATTGACCAGATTGCGGCTACTGCAAATATCAAAGTTTGCACAGGTTGTAGCGTTGTGGAAGTGAAGGGAGATGAAAATTTAGAAGAAATTGTGATTGCCCATGCCAAAACTGGACAAACTGAAACCGTGCCAGCGCGATCGCTTTTTATCTTCATTGGTGCTAGCCCTAAAACGGATTGGCTCGATGGTGTTATTCAACGCGATGCTCAGGGGTTTATCCTCACAGGGCCGGACTTAATGCATAATGGCAAATCTCCTCAAGGTTGGCGTTTGGAACGCTCTCCTTTCTTACTAGAAGCCAGTGTTCCTGGCATCTTTGCAGCTGGAGATGCGCGATCTGGGTCAATTAAGCGGGTGGCATCCGGTGTGGGAGAAGGTTCCATCGCCATTCAATTCGTTCATCGCTACCTGAGCAATGTTTAGCTAATTCGTAATTCGTAATGACGCTCGAATACTCGCTAATGTAATTCGTAATTAATGACAAACTACACAAAGCTTACTCAGAGAAGTTTTTCATCTTTTAGTCTATTCTTGAAACAATACTTTCTTTCACATTTGGTATTTAGATCAATTCTCCAAAAGAATACTACAGGTGCCAGCTACAAAGCCCAGGTTACATCTAACTCTCTTAATTACGAATTACGAATTACGAATTACGAATTAGTATAGGGGGTTCATTAATGTTATGTATTGAAGAATTGATCAACTTAGACCCGTTTCAACGGCTTCCTCAAGAGCGCTTGGAGTGGGTCTGCGATCGCGCTCAAACAGTTGAACTCCCTGCCGGAGAAGTATTGACCCATGAGGGAGACCCTGGACGCGGCTTATTTATCCTAGTCAAAGGTAAAATTAAGCTTACTCGCCGCAGTGAAGGAGTTGAAATTCCCATCGGGCAACACGAAGCTCCATCCTTTTTTGGGGAAATTCCAGTACTCACAGATGAACCTGTACCTGTGACAATGCGGGCATTGACAAATTGCAACCTCTATGAAATTAAGGCAGAGGACTTCCGTAAACTGCTGCATGAATGTCGTGATTTTGAGCGGATGGTCTTCCGCATTATGGAACGTCGGCTTCGGGGGCTAGAGTCCTTTATTCGTGGGCGGGAAAAAATGGCAGCTTTAGGGACACTTGCCGCCGGTCTAGCTCATGAACTCAACAACCCAGCCTCAGCCCTCGTTCGGACGTTAGGGGAAATGCCAGCCGCCATCCTGGAGCTACAACGAATGAACTTAGTTTATGGGCAACGCAATGTTGAGGAAGCGCATACTCAAGACTGGTTGAGACTGCGCGATCAAGGCTATGATGCGATTTTGAATAATCGTTTAGATCCGGTGACACTAAGCGATCGCGAAACCGTGTTGCTGGAATGGTTAGAAGACTATGGTGTAAAGCAAGCCTGGAAATTAGCGGAACCTTTAGCGGAAGGTGGTGTTGAGGTTGAAACCCTAGATCAGATGATGGAACGTTGGCGCAACGATGATACTGAATTACGAGAAATGGGATTGCACTGGCTATCGCTCTCATTTGAAGTCATGTCGATGATTAAACATGGTTTGCGAGGAGCCGAGAGGATTTCTGAACTTGTGCAATCGATGAAGTCTTATGCTTACCTCGATCAAGGCATTCAGCAAGAAGTAAATATACATCAAGGTTTAGAAGATACATTACGATTGTTTGTTCATAAACTTAAGTGCGACATCAAAATACAACGCAATTACGATCAACATCTTCCTAAAATCCTTGCCTACGGCAGTGAACTGAATCAGGTGTGGACGAACTTAATTGACAACGCCATTGATGCAATGAATGGTAAGGGATTGCTGGAAATTACAACTTGGCATTGCGATCGCTTTGCTCATATTGACATAATCGATTCTGGCAGTGGAATTCCACCTGAAATTCAAACGCGTATTTTCGAACCCTTTTTCACCACCAAATCAGTGGGGCGTGGTTCAGGACTCGGTTTGGAAACCGTTCGCCGGATTATAGAAAATCGTCATCATGGTACGCTCTCATTTGAGTCGCAGCCAGGTAGAACTTGTTTCACCATCTGCTTGCCTTTGCCAAATCAATGAACCTATCCCACCAATTGTGGAGATTAGCGATCGCCTTTGCTAGAGCTTAAATCATCTGCACTATTTAGAGAATCACTACTATCTAGTTGATTTGGCAGTGTATTTGAAGCGACTACACTATTAGCTAGTTTTTTTTGCAATATATTTAAACTATCTACATCGCTTGATAATTCATTAGTAACTGGTTTATATTCAGAGTTCTCTCGATTAGCGCCTGCTATTTCTTCTGCTTTGCCTATAAAATCCTTTGCAAGTCTTTCACTAAAACCAACAACGAATGCTATTACAAAAATTAAAGACCTTTGTTGGTCTTGAGATGATTCTGGATTGGTAGTTGGATTTAGCTTAAAGACACTTGGATTAATAAACATTAGTATTATTCCAGAATTAATCAAAGCTAAAAACAAAACAGCAAATGCTCCCCCGATCATTGGTTTAAAAGCACCAACAAGGAATGGAGTTAATGGGTCAGAATATTTCTTCTTCTGAAATTCTTCAATTCTGATTAAAATACTGATAATACTACCTAATGTTCCTGCCGAAATAGCTAAACTTAGTTGGAGCAGAAATTCATTATACTTCGCATTCACAGATTGTCTTTTGCTATATTGTGCATTTAATTCAGCAAGATTACTATTTAGTGTGGTTAGCTCTGTACTCTTAAATTCTGCATTTTTTTGTGATATTATACTTAGTTCTTTAATTTCTTCTTTACTTTGTTTCAATTTACTACCATCATTTATGGAAGTAGAATTTATCTTTTCTGATTGATTATCTTGTTCAGCTTTATTTTGGATTTGCTCAACCCGGTTATCTGTATATTTTTGAATCTCTTTTATTTCATTTTGTAATAATTTTTTGCTGACGTTATAATTATTGTTGTTGTAATAATTAACAATTTCTGAGAAAATCCAAAGTCCGGCAATAGAAGAAGAAGTAATTCCTCCATATATAAAAACGGCACTGATAAGCCCAAAAATTACTTTAGTTGTCGTTGATGGTGAACGGTGGACTGATAGAAATGGATTGATAATAAATCCTGTGAGAGGATGTTCATATTTGCAAACAATTTGTTCAACATCAAATCTAATAGCTTGAGCAATATTGATATTCGATGATGATTCACGCAGAGCTTCTATTGCAAATATTAAAGCTTTAGAGAGTTCAGTAAGTTCTATTTGAATTTTATCCCGATTGTCAGGTATAACTATTCTCGGTATTTTGTCCCACCAAATCTTTTGTGGTGTATTTCTATTGATGAGTTTTTGAAGTCTATTAAACAAGATAATTATTTGAGATATTTCTTTTCCGGCTGCTATCAATCCTTCTTGTTTAATTGGATCTACAAAACTATTTAGATTGTTTTTATAAAAATCTTTTATAAGTGCCTGAATAAGTGTTCTACTTTCATCTAAATTCCAATCATTATCAGTTATCTTTTGATTAGAAATCATTGTGCCTCCAATTATTTTCTAAAGTTTAGAAGTGTTGAATAGGGCTAGTACAGCAAAGCGCAAATCCAGCTAGCTTGAAAAGATAAAGGTAGGGAAACTTCCATCACAGTGTACTAGTGAATATCTTTAAGCTCATCCCATCTCCTAAAAGGAGATGGAATAACACGTGCATACTGATGACGGTTGACGGTTAACAGTCATCAGTCAACAGTTAACGGCGGCAGGGCGGCTATCCCGGACACCCTAAAAAGCAAGTGGACTTCCCGCCGCCTTGGTGAAATAGTTTGAGGAAATTTGCCAAGATACTCAACCACTTTGTTTTTGCTTAGTTGCTGCTTGTATCGATCATTCACTTTTTAGCATGGAATATACAATTGGTCAGTGAATAGTACACTCAAGGGTACTTTTGGTATAGACGCATTCGCAAAGTGTCTGTCTGCGGCACGCTGTGTGTACCCCTCCAGGGAAACTGCGCGTAAGCGTCCCGCAGGGAACTTAGAGAAGTTGTTTGTCGCCAAACATCACTGCGGTTATTCTAGGTATAACCAGCTTTACAAGTGGCATTGCTACTATTCCCAAAACCGCTTATTCGGTAAACTGAATTGGACACTCAAGAGTTTTTTGTGCCTACTTTGAGAACCCTGCAACCTGGAGATGAAGTATCGCTAGAAGCATTTCTCTTGCAACACACCGATACTTCTATGTTTTTGCGCTCTAATTGGCGAACTGCGGGACTGCTTGATGAAGGCGCAAGATTTCAAGGAACTTATGTAGCGGCATACATAGATGAAACTATAGTGGCAGTTGCAGCCCACTTTTGGAATGGCATGGTAATAGTCCAAGCCCCTGTACATTTGCCAGAGGTGGTGCAAGCAGTTGTGGCACAGTCAGGGCGTGTCATCTCTGGAATTAGTGGGCCAGCAGCACAAGTTGAAGCGACAAAAAGCATTTTGGGACTTAGCAACCGACCAACTCAGCTTAATGAGCCTGAGATATTGTTTTCTCTGACACTGCGAGACTTGCAAATACCTCAAGCTTTAGCAGCGGCAAAGTTGCAGTGTCGTTTGCCACATCCAGAAGAGTTGGAATTACTCACCGAGTGGTGCGCTGCTTATAATGTGGAAACTTTAGGACAAACAGATACTCTCAGTTTGCGTCCAGCTTGCCGTGTCGTAATTGAAGCACGTCAAGCTATGGCTATGCATTGGGTTTTGCTAGCAGGAGATACTCCAGTTTCTTACTCTGCCTTTAATGCCAGCCTGCCTGATATTGTGCAAATTGGTGGAGTGTGGACACCGCCAGCCCTGCGGGGTCAAGGCTACGCTAAAAGTGTGGTAGCAAGCTCGTTGCTAGATGCGCGATCGCAAGGAGTAGAACGCGCTATCTTGTTTACAGGTCATAATAACCAATCAGCCCAAGCCGTTTATCGAGGAATCGGGTTTTTACCTACTGGCGAGAAGTATGGTTTAGTGTTATTTGAAGATACTTAGGCTTGAAAAATATTGACTTAAACACAGATATAGCAGCTTACCCATTCCCCCTTTTCCATATCCTGTGAAAAATTAGGTTTACAAAAGGTAATGTATGCGACGAGCTACGCCTACGCAGACTTCTTTCCGAGAGCGATCGCCTGTAATCCTAATTAATAATGCTGATTGCTTTTGATTAAACAACAGCCGCCTCTGGAATCGCACCTTGCATTCTCCCGAAAGCATCAATCAAATTCTGCAATTGTTGATCTGCTTTAAAAACTCCTAACCCGCGCACTGTAACTTTACCAGGAGAATATACAAAGCGCGTTTTGAGATTGTCTGGTAAATTCGCTGCTAACAAATTCCAAGCTGGTTCTTCCATTGGTGTTTCTAAAACGACGTGCTGCTTGTTTTCTGGTTTAATCCGGCTAAATCCGAGTTTTTTCGCTAGCTGTTTGAGTTCCATGACTCGCAGAAGTTGATTTGCAGACACTGGTAAAGTACCATAGCGATCGCTCCACTCGGCAGCAATCTGCTTTAATTCTGATTTAGATTTAGCTGTCGCCACCGCCCGGTATGCACTCATCTTTTGATCCAAATCGGTAATGTAATCTGCTGGGATAAATGCTGTCAGGTTGAGGTCAATCTGGGTATCCTCCACTTTCGGTATTTCTTGTCCTCGGATTTCCCGTATTGCTTCTTCCAGCATTTCCATATACAAATCAAAACCGATGGCATTCATTTGACCAGATTGTTCTGCACCTAGCAAGTTACCTACACCTCTAATTTCCATGTCGCGCATCGCTAGCTGATATCCAGAACCTAGCTGAGTAAATTCCTGAATTGCTCGTAATCGTTGCCGTGCCGCATCAGATAATTGCCGTTGCTTCGGATAAAATAACCAAGCATGAGCTTGGATACCTGCACGTCCCACACGACCGCGTAATTGATACAACTGTGCCAATCCAAAGCGGTGAGCATCTTCAATCAAAATCGTGTTGACTCGCGGAATATCTAAGCCAGATTCAATAATTGTCGTACAAACAAGGATGTCTGCATCGCCATTACTGAAGGTGAGCATAGTTGATTCTAACTCGCTTTCATCCATTTGACCGTGAGCGATCGCAAATCTAGCTCCCGGTAAAACTTCTCGTAAATTGGCTGTTGTCTCTTCAATTCCGTCCACTCGCGGAACTACATAAAAAACCTGTCCACCTCTATCTAATTCTTGACGAATTGCAGTGCGGATACTTTCGGAATTTATTGGTGATAGATGGGTTTTAATCGGTCGTCTGGTTGGGGGTGGCGTGGTAATCAAACTCATTTCCCGAATTCCCGACAAGGACATATACAAAGTCCGGGGAATGGGTGTGGCGGAGAGGGTTAGCACGTCCACTTGAGTTTTCAAGCTTTTAATTTTTTCTTTCTGGTTTACCCCAAATCGCTGTTCTTCATCCACCACCAACAGTCCTAAGTCCTTGAATGATACGCCTTTTCCTAAAATTTGGTGCGTACCAACCACTACATCTAATTCACCCGTTGCCAATCGCTTTTGAATATCACGGCGTTCTTCAGCAGAACGAAAGCGGTTGAGCAAACCGACATTTACGGGGTAGGGTGCAAAACGTTCTTTGAGTGTATGGTAATGCTGCTGTGTTAAAATAGTAGTTGGCGCAAGGAGTGCCACTTGTTTACCGGCGGTGACTGCTTTAAAAACAGCACGAATCGCCACTTCCGTCTTCCCGAAACCGACATCGCCACAAACTAAGCGATCCATTGGGCGCTCGCTTTCCATGTCTCGTTTCACATCTTGTACAGCTTTCAGCTGATCCGTTGTGGGTTGATAGGGGAAAGAATCTTCGAGTTCCTCTTGCCAAGGCATATCACCTGGGAAGCTAAAACCTTGTTGTTGCGATCGCGCTGCATACAGTTTCAACAAGTCCACCGCCAATTTTTTGATGGCTTTACGGACTTTATTCTTCGTATTTTCCCAAGCTTTCCCGGTCATCCTGTTGAGTTCCGGTGCTTTATCACCTGCGGCGCGGAATCGAGATAAAGCACCTACTTGATCGGCTGCGACTCTGAGTAACCCATCAGCATACTGCACCACCAAATAATCACGGGTTTCGTTATTAATCGTCAAACTTTCCAGCTTGACAAATTTGCCAACACCATGATTTCTGTGAACCACATAATCGCCTGGACGCAGCTTATTGGGATCAACTTGCTTAGAAGTAGCTTTGTGGCGCTTACGGATATAGCCGGGAGTCGCCAAGGAATGTTGCCCAAAAAATTCTCGATCTGTAACGATTACCAATCGGTATGTAGGCAGGATAAAACCTTCTAATTCCGCAAGACCAGAATATTTTAGGGCTATGGGAATATGGTTAATTTGGAGCTTATCTATTGCTTGGTAGTCGCGGGGATTGGGTATAAACTGAGCCGGACAATCATGTTCTTGCAATAGAGAGACAGAACGCGAAGGTTGAGCAGAAAGCAGCCAAATAGAGAAATTGCGATCGCGTTCTTGGCGGATGGTTTCAGCTAGTTTAGCAAACTGGTGCGGTGTGACTGGAACAGGTCGGCTGGCAAGATTGATCCCATCATTTTCTTCTGCCAGTTCTGAAAAATATAATGTTTTAAATTTTGCAACGTCAGCCAGACACTGATCAAACGACCGATGAATTTTTGGCAGGTTTAATTCTTCGCCAGTCCCCAGTCTCCACTGTTCCTCTGCATTTTCTACCCAGCGATCGCTATGAGCATGACACTGTTCTGGCTCATCAATGGCAATCAGGGTATTTTCTGATAAATAGTTTAGCAGGGACGCTGGTTGCTCGAAAGCCAACCCCAAAAAGCGACGACTACCCTCCAAGAGTGATGAGTTCTCAGTGCTAAGTTCTGAGTCAGAATTTAACTTATCACTCATAACTCCCAACTCAGAACTATTTTTCAGTGCCCCCATGACGATGGGAGCAAAGCTAGTGGGGGTAAGAATTAACTGATCAACTTTGTCGAGGGCGGAACGTTGGGTTGCTGGGTCAAATTCCCGCATTTGCTCGATTTCATCGCCAAACCATTCCAGCCGGACTGGAAACTCAGATGAGACTGGGTACACATCAACAATATCGCCCCGCCGGCTCCACTGTCCTTCTGTTTCCACCAGAGGTACTCGTTCGTATCCCAGAATAGTTATTTTCTCACTGAAGCTATTCAGGTCTAATTCCATCCCCCGCTTCAATGTAAGACAGAATTGCCCAAAAGCTTCTGGTGGAGGCAAATGAGGTTGCAGTGCCCCTTGAGTAGCCACAATTGCCAAAGTTCGCTTAATTCCGGGATTGGGCAAAGTGTTGTTCAGTTCTGTCTCTCCTGTCTTCTGCCCTCTGTCCCCTGTTACCAAATCTGCCAGTACCTGCATTTGCCCCCAACTCATCTCAGTTTCCGGGTCAAAAGGTTCGTAGGGAGAAGCCTCGGAGGTGGGGTAAAAATGTACTGTTTGCCATCCCATTGCCTCCAGTTGTGCATAAACGCGTCCAGCTTCTTCCAGAGTGGCGCAAACCACAAACAAATCCTTGCCCTGAGACTGCGCCAAAGCCGAAGCCACCAAACCCTTGGGGAGTCGAGGAATGCCATTTAACCGCAATTCTTGTTGTCGGTTTAGCTTAGAAATAAATTCAGTGGTGAGCGGCGATCGCGCTAAGGCACGCACAATAGAAGAAAATGACATAAGTACTACTAGCGGTGGGAGTCTTTGTGGGTCAGAAAATTTTGAGGCAGTTTATCTCAACTATTTTAAAAGTGTTAACAGCCTTCTTAGTTCTTTCGGTGGAAGAATAATGCACAGCGACTAATAAACTTAAGAACTATAACTACTACTTTGTGTACAGTCAAAGCATTTATCGAAGTACCTTTAATACTAGATACTAAGAATTGAGCTACGTTCGCTCTGATAAGCCGCAATTTAAACATGTCCTCCATCACTTTTGAAATTTTAATCATTTTGGTGCTAGTTATTGCCAACGGCGTGTTTTCTATGTCTGAGATGGCAATTGTCTCAGCACGGAAAGTTAGGCTACAGCAGCTTGCCAACCAAGGAGATGCCAAGGCAAGGGCAGCACTGAAACTAGCTGAGTCTCCGAATCAATTTTTGTCTACAGTTCAGGTGGGCATTACCCTGATCGGTATCTTGACTGGTGCATTCGGCGGAGCAACTATTGCCGAAAAACTAGCAATCTATGTGGGGCGTGTACCTTTTTTAGCACCTTATAGTGAACCAATCTCCTTCGGGATAATTGTTTTAATCATTACGTATTTATCACTCATTGTTGGCGAATTAGTACCAAAGCGTCTGGCATTAAACAACCCAGAAAGGATTGCATCGATTGTAGCGATTCCAATGCGTGCCTTATCAGCGATCGCTTCCCCAATGGTCTATCTCTTAAGCGCTTCTACAGATTTGATCTTGCGATTACTGGGAATTACAGCTTCTACCGAGCCGCAAGTCACCGAAGAAGAAATTAAAATCTTAATTGAGCAAGGCACTGAGGCGGGAACCTTTGAGGAAGCCGAACAGGATATGGTAGAGCGAGTTTTTCGTTTAGGCGATCGCCCTGTCAGCTACTTAATGACACCCCGTCCCGATATTGTCTGGCTAGACTTAGACGACTCTCCTGAAGAAAATCGTCAAAAAATGGTTGATAGTGCCTATTCTCGGTATCCAGTTTGTCAGGGGGGACTTGACAATGTGCTAGGTGTTATCCCTGTTACCGACTTATTAGCCAGGAGTTTCCGAGGAGAACCGCTAGACTTGACAGTGGGATTGCGACAGCCCGTATTTGTCCCAGAAAGCACCCGTGGTTTGAAAGTTTTGGAATTGTTCAAACAAACCATCACTCACATGGCGCTAGTAGTCGATGAATATGGCGTGATTCAAGGATTAGTCACTCTTAACGACATCATGAGCGAAATTGTGGGTGATGTTCCTTCAACAGATGGACAGGATCAACCACAAGCTGTACAACGCGAAGATGGCTCCTGGCTTTTGGATGGGATGTTGCCCGTAGAAGAGTTTTTGGAACTTTTCGGTATGGAAGAGTGGGAATCTGAAGAACGCGGCAGTTATCAAACCTTAGGCGGTTTTGTGATCACTCATTTAGGTCGTATTCCTGCCGCAGCAGATCATTTTGAATGGCAAAGTATGCGAATTGAAGTGATGGATATGGATGGTAACCGCGTTGATAAGGTGCTAGTCGTACCTAAGGGAAATAAATTACCAGATACGACAAAAGCTGACTAGCAATGGTATGGTGCATGGGATTTACGATGCACCATACCCAATTTATTATGTGTATTATGTGCGAGATAGACGTTTGACCGCTTCACCCGCCAACAATTGATGTGCTTGTTCCAGAAGTTGGGGGATTTTGTCGGCGTGAGGATTGCGGGCGAGACATTGCCGCAAGTTTAATTCGTCTAGCCGATCAGCTTTGTTGCCGGGGAACCAGTGGCTACCATCGCCAAGCAGGTTGTAGCGCATTTTGGCATACTCTACCAGATCGTAGGCGATCGCTAAATTTCGCAGCCACAAAATTACCCGAATATTTACCTCACCAGGAGTTTCCTCAAAGGTTGGTAGATTTGTCTGCCAGGATTTTACCCAATCTTCTCCCAAAGTAGCGATCGCTTCTGACTCCAACCTTGCTAAAATCGGGGGCAAAATTTCTGATGCCCGATCTACTAATTCTAAAGTCTTCAGGTGTTCATCAAAATCTTGTGGTTTTGCTGCTCCCACACTCAAAGTATGCACCTCTTGATGACTCAAACAAAACAAATCATTAAACACAATTGGACTCAAAGGGGCGCAAAGATTTACTAATTTTTGTGGAGGTTCATACAACAAACCTCCTTTATTAGATGGACTAATGATAAACACCCCCATATCGTGGCGTTTAGCTGCTTCAATTGCCGCCCAATTCCATTGATTAATGTAGTACCAGTGCAGGTTCACATAATCAAATAAATTGGTATTAATTGTCTGCACAATTATATCTGTGGAACCATGTGTGGAAAAGCCAATAAATCTAACTTTTCCCTCAGCTTGCAACTGCTGCGCTACTTCTAAACAGCCACCAGGACGGATGCTATGGTCGAATGACTCAGCATGATTGATGCCGTGTAACCCTAAAAGGTCAACATAATCTAGCTGGAGATTTTGCAATGATTGTTCAAATGTCTCGCGGAATTCTTTCGCATCTGCCTTTGGGCTGACTTTGGTCTGAACAATCAACTTTTCACGGGGAAACTGAGGTAGAACTCTTCCCAATTGCATTTCGGAAGTGCCATAACCACGGGCCGTTTCAATATGATTAATCCCAACCTCGACAGCCCTTCTAATAGTCGCTTCCAGATTCGCCTGGTTATCAGCAGGAATTTCATTATTGGGAACATCTTCCCATTTGAACTGATATCTCATGCCACCGCAGGAAAACACTGGCATCTGTAATTCTGTGCGTCCAAATCGTCTATATAGCATCAGTAAATTGTGGATTGCTTACCAACTTAAAATCTCAAAACGACAGTCATTCGTGACTACAGTGCCACAATGATTACCTCTGTTCAATCTCTGACACTAGCAATATTCATCACATATTAAATCGGTCAGGTCTTTTAGCTATTGGACTGCGACCAGTATTCCAGTTACACAAAATAATTATCTTATCCTAGTTACCACTAGAATGCATTTTTCCATTGGTAGATAAGCCTTCGCTTTGGTATTGTTTCTCATATCATGTCCGGCTGATTAGTTGTCATTACGAACGAAGTAAAGCAATCTCCAAACCCTCTTCCAGAAATCAATTGGACAGTTGACTTCTTTTGCGAAGGTAATGGGTTTTTAGATTAATTATTTGGAGACTGCGCTTGGATTAAGCAATTTCTTAATGTTTCGGCTAACACCTGTACATGCGGCTCATTAAGTTGGTCAAGGTGAGATCCGGGAACGTAATGGATATCTAATCCTCCAGCAACTACTTCGCCCCAGCCGAATTGAGGATCGTATTGTGTGCCTATAGCTTCGTCCCGACTTTGATCGTCTGTTCGCAAGAGGATAGCTCGACCAAGGTAAGGTGAAAAGATATATTCACTGACGGCTTGAGTGTTAGCATCTATAATCTTTAAGTGCTTGTCAGTTGTAGGTAAATTAAGTACGCCTTCTAAGTAACGATTATATCTATTTTGGAGATGAGACTTACGCCAATAACTCCATCTCACAGCCCTTTGCCAAAGGTAGTCAGGCCCTTGTTGAATAATATTATTTAAATGCAAGAAAACTCGCTTGAGAAATGATGCCCGCCAGCTATAACCTGGGCGACAACTATCAAGCATAACTAAAATACCAACTTGTTCGCCTTGCTCTTGGAGTTGCCGAGCCATCTCGAAAGCAACTACACCCCCAAAAGAATAACCTCCTAGAAAATAAGGGCCATTAGGCTGAAGGGTCTGAATTTCTTTAATGTAGTGAGTTGCCATGTCTTCAACCCGTGTATGGAAGGGATGTTTTCCATCTAGCCCTTGTGGTTGTAGTCCGTAGAATGGTTGATCTGAACCCAGATGCAATGCCAATTCACGGAAACACAAGACTTCTCCACCTAGTCCGTGAATACAGAAAAAAGGTGGCTTGGAACCATTGGGTTGAATTTCTACTAGGGATGACCAAGTACCTTTTGATTTGTCTAATGTATCTACTAAAGCCTTGTTTTTTGCTAAATCTTCTTGGCAAATTATTTTGGCTAAAGCCTCTACAGTCCCTGACTGGAAGAGAATAGCAAGAGGCAGATTTTTATTAAATGTTTTCTCAATTTGCCAAAATAGTTTTACTGCTAATATGGAGTGTCCTCCTAGCTCAAAAAAGTTATCCTTGACACCAATGGGCTGGACACCTAAAATCTCCTCCCAAATCTTTATTAGCTGGCGTTCCACCTCATTGCGGGGAGCAACAAACGTAGCTTCCGACTCTTGCCTTGATAAGTCGGGTGCAGGTAAGGCCCGGCGGTCTACCTTGCCGTTGGGGGTTAGAGGCATGGTGTCCAGCAAGACGAAAGCCGAAGGTACCATGTACTGTGGGAGCTTTGTCAAGAGAAAGCTACGTATGTCACTAATTGTAGATGCCCAGTCTTGATTCGGGATAATGTAAGCCACTAAACGTTGATCCCCAGGAACATCTTCACGGGCAATTACTACAGTTTGAAGTACATCTGGGTGTTGGGCTAACACCGTCTCAATTTCCCCTGGTTCCATGCGTATCCCACGGATCTTAACTTGATGATCTCGGCGACCGAGAATTTCTAGAGAGCCATCTGGACGATAGCATCCGCGATCGCCTGTATAATAAAGCCAATCTCGTTCGTCATTCCGATAGAGGTTTTTGACAAACCGAGAACGGTTTTCATCTTGAGCATTTATATAACCCAAAGTGCGGAATGGTGTTCGTATAACGATCTCGCCTGGTTCACCAATGCCACACAACTGGTTATTTGGTGTCAAAACTAGTGCTTGGGTTTCAGGGAGCGGCAATCCTACTGGTTGTACTCCTGGTGTACACTCAACAGGTATTTTGTAATAACACTTCGCCAAAGTTGTCTCTGTCGGCCCATAAAGATTGACAATTTCACCTGATTCGGGAAAAGCTTCGCGCCACCGACATACAAGTGTCTCCTTGAGAGGTTCTCCAGCACAGAACAACCAGCGTAAGTTACGTAGATAGACTCCTGACGGCACATTCGCTAACCATAATTGCGCCAGCGATGGAACTGTGTGCAGCACAGAAATTTGCTCATGTTCCAAATAATTCAGAATCTTAGTTGGTTCTAGGTTATCCCCTTCCTCTGGTAAACACAGGGTTGCACCACTAGTTAAAGGTAAGAAAATATCTCTGAGGACTACATCAAAGGAAAGACCTGTCAATTGGGCAACCCGGTCTTGCTGACCAATTTCAAATGTCTGCCTCTGCCAATTGAGAAAATGCGCCATCCCTTTGTGACATCCCAGCACCCCTTTGGGTACACCAGTGGTGCCAGAAGTAAAGAAAATATAAGCTGCATCATCGGCAGTAATTTCAGGCAAGTTGATTGCTTTACTGCTGTCTTGGGGTGAATTTATCGCTTCTCCTGTGTCTGGGTTTATACAGATGCTCGTTAAAGATTTGTATATTTCTTTATCTTTTGGATGCTGACTATCAATATATAATATGTATTTAGCTTTAGCTTCCTTTAACATGATCAAGTGGCGTTGGCATAGCCCACCGTAGGTATCGCTAGGAAGTTTTGGATCGAGGGTAAGTAGGACACCGCCACTCAAGAGTACAGCGACCATACTCGCAATCAGTCCAAAGCTTCTTGTCCCAAACACGGCTACAACATCTCCCCGTTGGACTCCGTGATCCAACATTACCCCTGCTAAAGCTTGAGCGCTTTTGCCCAATTTCCCATAGTTCCAAGTGCGAAATCCTTGACGGAGTGCTGAATGTTCTGGGGTACGATTTACCCAAGAGGTAAACATTGTTGTTACCAATTCGTAACTCGGTTCTGGCAAAACCGCCCTTGGTTCTGGTAGCAAAGTTCTGGCTTTTGGTGTGACAAGAGAATACAAACTAATCTGGCTATCCGCAGCAGCAACAATTTGATTCAACAAATGATGGAATTGATGCAGCATTTCCATCATCCGCTCTGAAGCAAACAAATCAGTGTTGTAGACTAAATCAAGTTGGATTCCCTGATTTTTTTCTGTCACATACAAGGTTAAGTCGAATTTGGAAGCTGTTTCTAACATCGAGACTGGTTCTATCACCACTCCAGGTAGTTCCAGTTGGATGTCTTTTAAGTTGAGCATATTAAACCACACTTGAAACAGTGGGTTCCGGCTGGTATCTCGCTCTGGTTGCAGTTCTTCTACCAGTTTCTCAAAGGGCATATCCTGATGAGCATAAGCACCTAATGCCATCTGGCGAACTCGACTTAGCACTGAACGAAAACTAGGATTACCGGAAAAATCAGTCCGTAAAACGACGGTATTAATAAAAAATCCGATCAACCCTTCAATTTCAGAACGGTTACGTCCAGCAATGGGAGAACCGATGAGAATGTCTTCTTGCCCAGTATAGCGGTGCAGGATTGTCCCAAAGGCCGCGAGCAAGGTCATGAATAGGGTGACACCTTCCTGACGCGAGAGTTCAATGAGTGATGCACTCAGAGTCTGCGGTAGCATTAGGGATTGGGCCGCCCCCTGGTAAGTTTGCACTGGTGGCCGTGGCCGGTCGGTGGGCAATTCTAGTACAGTATTAGCACCTGCTAACTGGGTTTTCCAGTAGTTTATTTGACTGGAGAGAACTTTACCAGATAGCCATTGATGCTGCCAGGCAGCAAAATCGGCATACTGAATGGGTAATTTTGCCAAAGGAGAAGGCTTACCGCTCAACAAGGCTTCATAAAGAGATGCTAACTGCTGCCAGAGAATACCCATTGACCAACCATCGGAAGCGATGTGGTGCATCACTAACAACAGTATTCGCTCCTGTTCGTCTATCTGGAGCAAGCAAGCTCGCAACATTAAGTCAGATTCTAAGTTGAAGGGGCGTCGCGCCTCTTGATTTAGCAGAGATTGTACCTGCTCTTGTGTTGCTTTAATTATCTTGAGTTCAACTGGCCGAGGCTTGCCAATAACTTGTATGGGGCTACCATCCGGTGATGTAATAAAGTTTGTTCGCAGTGCTTCGTGATGGATGACGATCGCATTTAGTGCCTGTTGCAATATACTTGCGTTGAACTCGCCCCTTAAACGCAGTGCATTGGAGATAATATAAGCTGGGCTGTTAGGTTCCAACTGCTCCAAAAACCACACTCGCTGCTGGGCAAAGGATAAAGGGATTGACTCCCGGTTAGATATTAGGGGAATAGTCTGGTTGTGGGGGTCATTTTCTGGAATCTGGGTTTGAGCGATGGCTTGAGCTAAACTAGCGATCGTTGGATTCTCAAATAAAATCTGCAACGGCATTTCTATCTGAAAGGCTTTGCGAACCCTAGACATGACTTGAGTCGCTAGCAGTGAATGGCCTCCCAATTCAAAAAAATTGTTGTGAATGCCTACTTGTTCCAGACGCAAAACTTTTACCCAGATATTAGCTAAGACTTTTTCTGTAGCATTTTGGGGTGGGACAAAGTTAGTTGACAGGTCAATATTAGATGTATGCGGTGCAGGTAAAGCACGGCGGTCTATTTTGCCGTTGGGGCTTAATGGCAGGGTGTCCAAAAATACAAAGCTGGTAGGTACCATATATTCAGGCAACCGACTTTGCAAAAAGCTACGCAATTCAACCTGACTAGGAATTTGCTCTGGGTTGGCAACAATATATGCTACGAGTTGCTTGCCACCAGGAATATCCTCTCTGGCTATGACTAGAGTCTGTGTCAGGGCTGGATGTTGAGCTAATATCGCTTCAATCTCTCCCAATTCAATTCGGAAGCCACGAATCTTCACTTGGTAGTCAATACGACCGAGAAACTCGATATTACCGTCTGGTAGAAAACGTGCCAAGTCTCCAGTTTTGTAAAGACGTGCCCCAACTTCAGAGCTAAAAGGGTTGAAAATGAACTTCTCTGCGGTCAATTCAGGACGGTTAAGATAGCCCCGCGCTAGACCAATACCGCCAATGTGCAGTTCACCTGATTCACCAACAGGCACAGGCTGCAAATTTTCATCAAGGATGTAAATCTCTGCATTAGTAATGGGGCGACCAATGGGAGCAATGCTGTAATTAGTGCCGCGCTGGCAAATCCAGAAAGTGCTATCAATGGAAGCTTCTGTCGGACCATAGCAATTATGGAAAACATTGTCCAAATTCAGTTTGGCAAAGAAACGTTCTATGAGTTCGCCAGGTAAAGCTTCGCCACCGCAGGTAATATGTCTGAGAAATCGGCAATTCTCAATTCCTTCTTCTTCCAGCAAGACACGCAGTATAGAAGGTACTAAGGCCAAGACAGTTATTTGCTGCTCAGTAATCACCTTCACAAGATAGGCAGTGTCTTGATGTCCACCAGGACGAGCCATGATCAATTGCCCCCCGAAGCATAATGGCCAGAATATCTGCCATACTGAGGGGTCGAAGCTAAAAGAAATAGTCAGTAAGACTTTATCTGCTTGAGTTAATTTAAAGGTTGTTTGCCGCCAGTATAGTTGATTACAGATACCACGATGAGGGATCATTACACCTTTGGGCTGTCCTGTAGAACCAGATGTGTAGATTACATAGATCAGGTTATCAACCGTCGTTTGATTTACAGGATTTTCTTGACTGTTTTGAATATTACCTTGCCAATTTGAATCTAGACAAACCACTTGTGCCTGATGCGGTGGTAGGTTCTTGACCAATTTCTCTTGGGTCAACAACACTGGTGTCTGGGTATCTGATAAGATGAAAGTTAAACGCTCTGGGGGATATGCCGGATCTAAAGGCACATAAGCGCCTCCAGCTTTAAGAATACCTAGTATTCCTACGATCATCTCCAAGGATCGCTCCAGGCAAATCCCCACTAGTACTTCGGGCCCAACTCCTAAAGTACGTAAGTGATGCGCTAGTTGATTCGCCCGCTTGTTTAACTGCTGATAAGTAAGTTGTATATCTTCAAATACTACAGCGATCGCTTGGGGCGATCGCTCTACTTGCATCTCAAATATTTGATGAATGCATAGATCCTGATGATGAACTACTTGAGTGTCATGCCATTCCTGTAGAACTTGAGTGCCGATAATGTGAGTTAAGGTATTTAACGGAATATTTTGCTTATACCCTGAAGTTTGGCTATTTATCTGCATTTTCTATGTATCAACTCCATCAGGAAATGGCATTTTTCTAATTTATTATTTATTGTATATATACCAAATTCTGTGTGAGGTTGCATATTAATGCCCTCAGTATATAAGGCTAGGGCTACAGAAACAAAGCCTGACTAGCTTTAAGATCGGGACACTGCGCTAAGACCTCTAGTTTGCAGTACCCAGGTTAGTTATATACATCTTCACAAGAGAAGTGGTATTTAAAGCTCTAGCTAATCGATTTTTATTTAACATAATAATCCTATCTTTACCCTATATCTTAATTTTTTACATCAATCTTTAAAACCCAATTAAAATTACAAAAAATGCATGATTCCATTGTTAAAGTACATGCATGGAAAAGTATTTATTCTGCGGCTTTACTTTTAATTTACAAATCATTTTTTGTATAATCTAGATGACTCAAATTTAATACTAAAAAGACTTTATCCTTTTTCATGAAAATTTGCTGAAGGAAAAAATAATTATTACCGAATCTTCACTGTATTTATTCGATATGTAAAAATAGTGTAAAGCAAAAAAAATACTCTCTCTTATACCAATTTAATATGAAGCTGCATAGAAAAGAGCTTCTAGGATAAAATTATAAGAAGAGATAGAAATTACCTGCTC
>NZ_JBIQNW010000021.1:0-118808 GCF_047228265.1 Nostoc sp. UIC 10607
TCTTTTCCTCGTACCCCTGTTGATGAATTTTACTGTTATAACTCCTCCTAACTGTAAAAAACCTACACTTGTCAGCCTTACTAAGGGGAGGGGTAAAGCGTATGTAGGACAAGCATTTGAGCTTAAGTTTACACCAATGACAGCTATGCGCCCCTACTAACGTGTTTGTATCCAAAAGAAAACCGCTATACAACAAGTACTAACGGTCAACTAATATATTCAAGTCTTGCCTCAATTTTAAATCTTGCGCTATTACCAACTAGTAGTTTTGGCAACAGGAGAAACTATTGGAACCTCTTTAAGGATCAGAATTTACTGATCTTTTTTGTTGTAATATTGCCCCAACATGGCCGATCGCTTTGGATCAAAATCCCATTTATGGGGCACGGTTTGACGTGCCCCTATTAGGGCATGAGCCAGAATAACGCCGTTCATACCAGTACCTATGGGGTGTCTAGTAGATTAGCTGTTGCGGGTGAATCGATGCTGGGCATTTCTACTGTGGAGTGGTGGAACAAAGTTTCCAGATAGACTCGAGCAGCACGGCGATCGCTATCCCCATTTTGGAGTAAAAACAATGATAGTGCCGCCGTCAATACCCTATTTTCATCCCAATCAGGATGGGTTTCTAAGTAGTTTTTTAAGGATTCGTGGAGTGTTTCGGGAATTTCTGTAAAGATGCTAACCGTTGATTTCATGAGATTTTCCTCCTATGAGGATAATCAAGAGGGACAAGTTGCTTGCGGTAAAGCAGCCTATGGCTTCCTCACCACTCTTTTGCTAGCCCGACAATCTGCATCCACATCTCAGGTAATATATTTTACACATTTGATGCCAACGGTTGAACGAATTACAAAAGCAAGCCGAATCATTGTGCGCCAAGAGGGGGTGGGTTTGTCAATGCTGCGAAATGTTAAAAACGGATGTATAAAAAATAAATACGAACGAAATAATCAGCATTAGAGTCTATTTTTCGTTACTTTACTTTATAAAAACTCAGTCCTTGAAGTTCTTTACCACTGTTAATTAACAATCCCCAGCCAGAGGGTAAGATGCCCATTAGCTCGTAGTCAACCTGTGGAAAACTGCTAAAATCCCTGTGGAAACCCTGTGGAATGAGGGAGAAAAATAGCAGCCAATGATAAGAATTACAAAAATGTCACCAAACTATGACATTTAAACTCGTGAAATTAGCTTCTCAATCTCAGCTATCATCATGGCTGCCCTCGATACATCCCCAAGTCTGGATTTTCGCAATAGGTAGATTTCTCTCGGAAGTTGGCACCGGCTGTACCCTGTTTTACGCCCCCATCTTTTTTGTGAATGAAGTTGGTTTATCTGCAACCAGTGTTGGGTTAGCCTTGGGTAGCGCCTCGATTTCCGGCATTGTCGGGAGGATTGTAGGTGGTTCATTGGCTGATTCTGAACACTGGGGTCGCCGCCGCACTTTGTTGCTAGCGACGGCGATTTCAGCAATTGCTTCTCTGGTTTTAGCTGCAACCAATGATTTTACTATTTTGGTAATTGGTAGCTTGATTAGCGGTTTAGGAATAGGTTTCTATTGGCCGGCTGCTGAAGCTGTTGTTGCTGACGCTAGCCAAATTGACAATCGCCGCGAAACTTTTGCGATCGCTCGACTAGCTGATAATCTTGGGTTAGCGATCGGAATTGTACTTGCTGGGTTTTTGATCGCGATAATTGGGAGTTATCGATGGCTATTTGTCATTGATGCCATCTCTTTTTTGGTATTTTTTGGGGTTGTCTATGTGGGACTTAGTGAAACCGAACAACAGCAGATAGGGAAATCTGAAAAGATAGAACTTTTTGCTTCTTGGATGGCAGTATTAAGCGATCGCCGTTTCCTGGTCTACATAGCAGTTAATATATTCTTTACAATCTATATTTCTCAAATCCACAGCACCTTGCCGCTTTACTTCAAAAACTTTGTTATAAAAAGTACTACCGAAGGATTTGCTCAAACTACGATTAGTGTTTTATTTGCTTGGCATCTGGTGTTCGCCATTATCTGTCAGTTGCCTGTTACCAGTGTGTTAAAACGCTGCTCACACACACTTGCACTCACTGTCTCCGCCATTCTTTGGGCAATTGGTTTTGCCCTCATTTGGGTAAGCGGCACTGCCCCATCTCATCATCTAGTTTGGGCAATATTGGCATTAGGAGTATTTGCTGTGGCGATTGTTTCCTACAACCCATCTGCTGCCTCTTTAGTCACTGAGTTAGCCCCGGAAAATCAACGCGGCGTTTATTTTTCCATCAACGCTTTATGCTGGGCTGTTGGCTCTTTTATTGGTCATCCCTTGGGTGGATGGGCATTAGATCAACCACAAATTATTACTAATAGTTTATGGTTAGGCTTTATCTTGAGTGTGGCGATCGCTGTGGCAATTTTACAGTATCTCAATCGAATTTTGGCCGAGTAATCACCAAAATGGTATTATGCTCATGTTTAGCGATTTTATAGGGAGTTGAATCATAGTGGTACGTTGATACAACAAACGGACAAATCATTTAAATCGCTGTGATCGGGCTAAAAGTCCGATAAATTTTGATTTTTTGTTTGTTGTCATAATCTACTATGAATATTCCTGCTTCGTATATCGAAAAAATTGGTGCTATCTATCCCAATATCTCTGTTGAGCATCTTGACTTTAATCAAGATGGAATGGTTAATGATGTGGTGATTGTTAATCATGAGCTTGTATGTCGTTTTGCCAAAGATGACTGGGGAAAACAGGTACTTTCCCATGAAGCTAAGGTATTAGAAGTGGTGCAAAAATATGTTGAACTGCGAGTTCCCCACTTTGAACACCTGGAAGAAGGCTTTGCTAGCTATAGATTTATTAAAGGTGAACCACTATCTCGTAACACCTTGCTGAAGCTGAGTGATGCATCACAAGAGCATATCATCTTCCAACTAGCTAGATTTCATCAACAATTACACAGCATCCCAAATGAAGTTTTAGTTAATGCTGGGGTGTCTTCTTCTGGTGCAGAACGTTCCCGTGAAGATTGGTTGCAGTTGTATGAGCAACTTCAGGAAACTCTCTTTCCTCACCTGTGGCGTCATCAGCAAACTTGGATACACGAACTTTTTGCACCCGTAATTACAGGTGAACTTGACCTCAGCTACACGCCCGTACTGATAGATGGCGACAAGCCAGTGTATCACATTCTATTTGACCCGATTTCAGAAAGCATCAGCGGTCTGATTGATTTTGGTACGGCTGGTTTGGGAGATGCAGCTTGTGATATTGCAGTGCAACTCGGTAATTACGGAGAAAGTATTGTGCGGCGTATGGAAAGCGACTATCCGATGTTACCAGATGTCATCGACCGGGCGCGTTTCTGGGTGGGGACACTTGAACTTCAGTGGGCTTTAGCTGGAGTAAAGTTTAACAATATCTCATTGTCGTTAGCACATATTGGTTTAGCCAGAGAGGTTCAACCTTTAGGTACACCCTTAAGTTAACCCAGCATAGCCAATCAAAAACGGCACACTTGTTTAATTTTAGAGACTGGCGAAGTTAGGGAAGAAAGTTTTGTATTTACTTCCCCGACTCGCTCATTTATTTGCCTATATTATTTACTGACGACGTTCTTGCAACTTTCGATACACCGATTTCAAATCAACTTGATGGTGAGCTAAGGCAACCAAAGTATGATAAAGCAAATCAGCCACTTCACCTGCGATCGCATCTGCTTCATCATCCTTAAAGGCCATTACCACCTCAGCAGTTTCCTCACCAATCTTTTTCAAAATTTTGTTATCACCACCTGCGAATAGTTTACAGGTATAAGAACTTTCAGTAGGATTATCGCGGCGATCGCATATTATTTGAAATAATTGCGACAATGTATCCCCTGGCGGTGGGGCAATTTTCCCTTCTATTTGGTGAAAGCAGCTGCGTTCTCCAGTGTGGCAGGCAACATCTCCTAATTGCTCTACGCCTATGAGCAGCGCATCACTATCACAGTCATAACGGATACTTTGCACTTTTTGAATATGCCCAGAAGTTGCTCCCTTGTGCCACAATTCTTGCCGGGAACGGCTCCAAAACCAAGTTTCTTCAGTTTCCAAAGTCTTTTGTAACGACTCTTGATTCATCCACGCCATCATCAAGATAGTACCATCCAAATAATCTTGGACAATTGCAGGCACCAGACCCCGTTCATCGTAGCGAATTTCCTCAACGGGGATGGTGTAATGCAGTGAGCGCGAATCGTTAGAAGACATACCAGCTAGTTTGCTCTAATGAGAATAATTTATGGATTCACGATACCATTCTGAATAGAGCAACTGGCATGTTTTTTTTATTGCACTATCTTATCTAGCTCTCAACAAGAGCATTTCGTTCCATAGCAGACTGCATCTTTACAGCACTCAACGCGACTTTGTGAGCTTTTGAGGCTTCACCATACCAATGAATTGCCGAGTTAAAAGCTGCTCGGTAAAGATCCTGGTATGCTTCAGATAATCGAGTTTGAATATCTAGAGGCAAGTCTTTATTCGACTTGTATAACATATTGTTATTTTTTGGTTCAGCTATTTATATAGGATAGAAATTCTAAGCAGTTTTTGACCCTATCCTAAGATAGAGCTTTTTATTGCCCACTGTTAGGAGAGAACCTTGGTAAATACCACAATTAAAACAACAAAATCACAAGAAGTCTTCGCCGCTGCTCAAAACCTCATGCCAGGAGGAGTCAGTTCTCCTGTTCGTGCCTTTAAATCTGTGGGCGGACAACCCATCGTTTTTGATCGTGTTAAGGGCGCATATATTTGGGATATAGATGGCAACCAATACATAGACTATGTAGGTACTTGGGGCCCAGCTATTTGCGGTCATGCTCATCCAGAAGTAATTGCAGCGTTGCATGAAGCTTTAGAAAAAGGTACCAGTTTCGGTGCTCCCTCAGTCCTAGAAAATGTTTTGGCAGAAATGGTCATCGATGCCGTTCCTAGCATCGAAATGGTCAGATTTGTCAACTCTGGAACTGAAGCCTGTATGGGAGTTTTGCGACTGATGCGGGCTTTTACAAAACGAGACAAAATCATCAAGTTTGAAGGGTGCTACCACGGACACGCCGATACTTTTCTAGTGAAGGCAGGTTCTGGTGTTGCGACACTTGGTTTGCCAGACTCACCAGGAGTTCCGAAAGCGGCAACTAGCACCACTCTAACTGCGCCTTTCAATGACCTAGAATCTGTCAAAGCGTTGTTTGAAGAAAACCGTGACGAGATTGCTGGCGTTATTCTTGAGCCAGTTGTTGGTAATGCTGGATTTATTGCACCTGACGCGGGTTTCCTAGAAGGATTACGCGAACTAACTCACGAGCATGGAGCGTTATTGGTATTTGATGAAGTGATGACAGGCTTCCGTATTGCTTACGGTGGCGCTCAAGAAAAATTTGGCGTTACTCCCGATTTAACAACCTTGGGTAAGGTGATTGGTGGTGGTTTGCCAGTAGGAGCTTATGGCGGTCGTCGAGATATTATGTCAATGGTTGCCCCGGCCGGCCCCGTATATCAAGCTGGGACTCTTTCTGGTAATCCTTTGGCGATGACTGCTGGTATTAAGACTTTAGAATTGCTGCAAAAACCAGGTACTTACGATTATCTTGAGCGGATTACTAAAAAGCTAGCAGATGGTTTGCTGCAAATTGCTAAAGAAACTGGTCATGCAGCTTGTGGCGGTCAAATCAGCGCGATGTTTGGCTTATTCTTTACCTCTGGCCCAGTTCATAACTACGAAGATGCGAAAAAGTCTGATACAGCTAAATTCGGACGCTTCCATCGGGGTATGTTAGAGCGTGGTATTTACTTAGCACCCTCTCAATTTGAAGCTGGGTTTACCTCTTTTGCTCACACTGAAGAAGACATTGAGCAGACTTTAGCGGTTGCACGGGATGTAATGTCTAGTCTGTAATGCAAACCTAGTCAAAGTAGGGGAGCAAATGCATCGCGGTGAGTCCAGCACAGTAGTACTCATACGTGTCAACTTAAGTTAAAACTCCTTTAAAACCTTGTTCCCAGTCGGAAACTGGGAACGAGATAATCTCTAAAAGCTTCTAGACTGGCTTTCACGTTAAGTTGACACCAATGCCTTGAAGACAGATATGGTTTGTCAAACCACTCATATTTGCTCTTGCGTGTCAATGGGTAAGTCATGCAATGTTCTTACAAAAAAACCGTCCAAAACTAGCATCTGAACGGAATTTTTTGGTATTAATATTTAATGCCAACCTAGTCTTCTACAGGTTGCACTGATACCGAAAAACTACAAGTCAGGAGGTAAAATAACCTGATCAATTGCGTGGATTACACCGTTGCTGCCTGTGATATCTGCCTGAGTAACTTTAGCATCATTGACAGTTACACCAGTAGCCGGATCAACTTTAACGTTGATTGCGCCGCCTTCAAGGCTTTTAACTTCACCAGATTTCAAATCAGTGGACAATACCTTACCAGACACTACATGGTAAGTTAAAATCTTGAGCAATACTTCTTTGTTGTCTGGTTTTAACAATTCTTGCAAAGCATCTTGTGGCAACTTAGCAAAAGCTGCATCAGTGGGTGCAAAAATAGTTAAGTTATCTTTGCCTTGCAAAGCCCCAGTCAACCCTGCTGCCTTTAAAGCCTTAGTTAAGGTGGTAAAAGAAGCATTTGACTCTGCCAACGCTAACAAGTTTTTACCTTGATTGTCAGCTGCCCCTGGTCCTGGTGGAGTTGTAGTAGGTGTCTCAGTGGGTTGAGTTTCCGGGGTACTACGTGGGGTGCGGGGTGTTGGTTCACTAGGTGTAGCACTACCGCCCCGGTTATAAGGAGGCTCGTTGAAAATACTTGGTCTGGGATTTGTTTTACCACTTTGCTGCGCTACTTGTTGGCGTTTGGTATTGCCTTTTTCTATTGGGGAAGCGTTTGCTTCAAGCCGTTGACCCTGATTATAAGGGGCTTCGTTGAAAATACTGGGGTTAGGATTTAGTGCGGATTTCGCATCAGATGGTAGGGTAATGAGAAGGTTGAAACTAGTAAATCCTGCTATGCCTGCCAACGTGGTCAGCAATTTGCTGTAATTTGTCTTCATAAATTTTGTTTGTCTTTTTTGTCCACACATTACATAAAGATTTATAACATTTTGCTATGCACAAAATCTAACCGAAGAGGGAAGTAACATTATTCCTCCGAAGAGTTTGTATTGACGAGGTTAAATATATAACCTCGACTCACGCTTAACAGATAAAATATACTTAGCATACATTTCATGTAAATTGAGCAGATTTTCTCCATCACACCAAAAGGAGTTAAAAAGCCTCACTTGATATATCGTAAATTCTAAGAAAGTGGAAAAATCTCACATTTACAAGTTATGAATTATGACAAGCTTTGTTACAGAATGCAATTAAAGTAAAATTTTATACGAGTCTGTATATGATTTAAGAGTTGCTAAAAAACCTGAGTTATATATTTGACAGGGCTATGATGTCAAAATCCTCATTAATTTACTCAGCAAAAGTACACAAATTAAGTACTTAAATATCTTAAGTAGGCTAACCAGTTACGGAAATTAAAGTAACTGCTGAAGACTAAGACTTAGGGGTTCAATTGTTTTATGTATACCCAATTAAATTATTTAATTATTTGATAACTCAGGTATAAGTTCAATCTTAATGTCAATTAGATAGATAATAAGCAACTAATGTTAAGAAAAATTACTTTAACTAAAGATACAATTGTAAAGTTAAGAAGTTGACCAGTTATAAGGTAGACAACATGTTGGAATTATACCAATGGGAACTATCTCAATACTCAGAGAAAGTGCGCCTAATTCTAGATTTTAAAGGACTAGATTACCGCAAAATAGAGGTTACACCTGGTATTGGACAAGTAGAACTGTTCCGGCTGACTGGTCAGAAACAAGTCCCAGTATTAAAGGATCGGAATAAGTATATTGCGGATTCTACGGAAATAGCTAAGTATTTAGACTTAGAATATCCCGATCGCCCGATAATACCGCAAGACCCTAAAAAACGGGGTTTAACTTTATTAATAGAAGAATGGGCTGATGAGTCCATAGGTATCAAAGGTCGCAAAGCACTATTTGCAGCCATAAGTCAAGATCAAAATTTCCGCAAATCTTTATTACCCACCTCAACACCAGATATATTTAAAAGTCTGGTTGAAGGTGTACCTACTGACTTACTGACAGTGATGGGTTTTGGCGTAGGTTATAGTCCAGATGTGATAAAGTCAGCGATCGCATCCTTAAAACAAGACTTGGAAGCGGTAACGTTATTATTGGCAGATAGTCCTTATTTAACTGGAGATGAGCCGACTTTAGCTGACTTGGCAGTGGCTAGCTTATCGATATTGCTCAAGTTCCCGTCTGGCCCTTATTTGGATTTACCAGCTTCTATTAGAGGTAAAGGATTGCCAATCTTCGCAGAGAATATAGATTATGAACCATTCTTTACCTGGCGCGATCGCCTTTACGCCCAGTTTCGTAAACCATTAATCAGTACCACTCCACCAACGGGAAGTGCGCCAACTTCAATTCAGATTGACTAAGTAATGGGGCATTAGGCATTGGGCATGGGGGAAAATAACTAATGACTAATGACTAATGACTAATAAAATGAATTCGGGACAGCCATTAGGTTCGGTTATTCAAGGTTCTCTAACTGAAGGTTTAGAAGTACGATTGCATCCTGACATTTCTGTGGAAGATATGCGGGTAGGTAAGTTCCTCGTTGTGCAAGGGATGCGATCGCGTTTTTTTTGTATGCTGACAGATGTAGCATTGGGAGCTGCTAATGCACGAATTATTGCTAATCCCCCCAGTTGGGAAGACACTTTTTTACGAGATGTTTTAGCCGGAAGTGGTACATACGGTACTATCAACCTCGCACCGATGTTGATGTTCACTCCTGAATCGGAAGAATCTTTCTCCCCCACAAACGGCAAATCGACAAACCCCTTCCTCCCATCGGTGACGGGCTTGGCTTCATTTGTGCCCCAAACCAGTACTACGATGGAATTGCTGCCTGTTAAAACTATTCCCAGCCACTTTAGCCAAGTTTACGAAGCAAGTGTTGACGATTTTCGCCGGGTATTTGGTTGGGAAGATGACCCCCAAAGGCGCAATTTTTCCATCGGCAAACCTTTGGATATGGATGTGCCAGTTTGCATCGATTTAAATCGCTTTGTAGAACGGAGTAATGGGGTTTTTGGGAAATCTGGTACTGGTAAATCTTTTCTAACACGGCTACTTTTAGCTGGGGTTATCCGTAAAAATGCGGCAGTAAACTTGATTTTTGATATGCACTCTGAGTATGGCTGGGAAGCTGTTGCAGAAGGGAAGAACGTAAATACAGTTAAGGGTTTAAAGCAACTTTTCCCCAGCAAGGTAGAAGTTTACACCCTCGACCCAGAATCGACAAAGCGCCGGGGTGTGCGTGATGCTCAAGAACTCTATCTGAGTTACGAGCAAATTGAAGTTGAAGATATTAAGTTATGTAGTCGAGATTTAGGACTCTCTGACGCAGCCTTAGATAACGCCAATATTTTATATAGCGAGTTTGGCAAGTCTTGGATTGTCCAGTTGCTGAATATGACTAATGAAGAAATCGAGATGTTTTGCGACGAGAAGCGCGGACACAAAGGCTCGATTATGGCATTGCAGCGCAAACTATTACGGATGGATAGCTTGAAGTACATGCGAGCGGTTTGCCCCCAGAATTATATTAGTAAAATTGTCCAGTGCCTGGAATCTGGGAAGAATGTTGTGATAGAATTTGGTTCCCAGTCTAATATGCTCTCTTATATGTTGGTGACGAATATGATCACCCGACGTATTCACGAGCATTACGTCAAGAAAGCAGATAAATTCCTGCAAAGCAAAAACCCGAGCGATCGCCCGACGCCATTGATGATTACCATTGAAGAAGCGCACCGTTTCCTTGACCCGGCTATCGTCCAAAGCACTATCTTTGGGACTATTGCCCGTGAATTGCGGAAGTATTTTGTCACACTTTTGGTAGTTGATCAACGTCCATCAGGAATAGATAATGAAGTTATGTCCCAGATTGGGACTCGCATTACCGCTTTGCTTAATGACGAAAAAGACATTGACGCGATTTTTACGGGTGTATCTGGTGGTAGCGGACTGCGATCGGTATTGGCAAAGTTAGACTCTAAGCAACAAGCTTTAATTTTGGGTCATGCCGTTCCGATGCCAGTAGTAGTACGTACCCGTCCTTACGACGCAACATTTTACGAAGAAATTGGTGAACCAGCCTGGGAAGAAAAACCTGACGCAGAAGTATTTGCCGCTGCTGAACTCGCCAAAGCTGACCTTGGATTTTAGATTGTCATTTGTCAGTTGTCCTTTGTCCTTTGTCCTTTGCAAATGAACAATGCTTCTCTACGAACGCGAACAGCGTGTCGGACACAGAGATTGCGCCAACAACTTACCTCGGCTTTGCTCGGCACGAGTCACTCAGTACAAATGACAAATGACCAATGACCAATGACTAATGCCCAATTCGTAACATCCCTCCATCCTCACAGCAAATTTAGTTCGGTTATCCGGCTAGTTTTTGGCAACAGAAGAGGAGTTTTTAGCGTCACTATAGATATAGTCAGTAATTTCAAGGAAGTTTAATTTTTTTGCAAACGGGCAACTTTGAATTATAATTAGAAGCTTTATCTTAAGATACTTTACTATCTGCCTGATTTATCGTACTATAAAGCTAAGTGGAACTCATACCGACTTCGGATTTTCAGCCACTGTCAGTAACTGCCTAAAGAAGAATTCTCAAAAACAACCAGCGTGCTTATATAAAGATTGAAAATTTAGGAAAGGTAGGGGAACCTATCATTGGGGGCTTACCGTCTGGACAACGGCTGCATCAATTGATAATTACTTTTGATAGCTTCCGATATTTTGTGATAGATTTACTACCTTTCCCTAACCATTTTAGTAAGAAAATATACTTTGTGTTTACGGAGTAGAGGAAAACGCACCAATGCCTACTGTCAACACCCAAACGGAAAACCTCAATACCAAATTCACGGCTGATATGGTGCGAACCTATCTGCGGGAAATTGGTCGTGTACCACTGTTAACCCGTGAACAAGAGATTGTCTATGGGAAGCAGGTACAACAAATGATGAAGTTCATCGACGCCAAAGAAGCTTTGGCGAAGCAATTGCACCGCGAACCGAATATGTCAGAGTGGGCTGATCATGTTCAACAATCGGAAACCGAGGTGCAACAAACGGTGGCGCAAGGTAAACGGGCAAAGCAAAAAATGATCGAAGCGAATTTGCGCTTGGTTGTTGCTATTGCTAAAAAGTACCAAAAGCGGAATATGGAATTTCTGGATTTAATCCAGGAAGGAACACTAGGATTAGAGCGGGGTGTGGAGAAATTTGACCCAATGAGGGGTTATAAGTTCTCAACTTACGCTTACTGGTGGATTCGCCAAGCGATTACCCGAGCGATCGCTCAACAAGGTCGCACCATCCGGTTACCGATCCATATCACCGAGAAACTGAATAAAATCAAGAAAGTGCAGCGCGAATTGGCTCAAACCTTGGGGCGATCGCCCACTCCAGCGGAAATTGCCAAAGAGCTGGAATTAGAACCTGCTCAGATCCGCGAGTACCTGAACATGGCGCGTCAACCAGTGTCTTTGGATGTTAAAGTTGGCGATAACCAGGATACTGAGTTGCAAGAAATGCTCGAAGATAGCGGCCCATCGCCAGAGTATTACACCAACCAGGAATTTTTACGCCAAGACTTGAACAACCTGCTAGCAGAGCTAACTCCACAACAGCGAGAAGTTTTAGCCCTACGCTTTGGTTTAGAAGATGGTAACGAAATGTCATTGGCGAAAGTTGGTGAGAGATTGAATCTCAGCCGTGAACGCGTCCGCCAGTTAGAGCATCAAGCTTTGGCTCATCTGCGTCGCCGTCGTGCCAATGTTAAAGAATACGTTGCTAGCTAAAACGAGAGACGCAAAATGCCGCGTCTCTACACCACCTTGGTGATGCGCCTCCTGAATTCAGGGGGCGATTTTTTTATGCTGAAAACCAGGGAAAATATTTGGATTTCACATTTCACACTGTATTTATACGGTGATGCATCTGAGAAAATAGTGTCAGTAATTTTTATTTATTAAAAAGTAAAAAACAAAATGCCAAAAAACGATGTTAATTGAGAACCTTTAATTTCTGATTAACCTCACCCAATGGGATGAATCTATTGGATGAAGAATAAAGACTCTAACTGATGGTAATCTAAGATTGTTGAACTAAATTAAATAAAAACTTTAGTTTTTGACAGTTTTCTTTTTTGGACAATAGTAATATAAGTCGTTAACAAAGTCTTTGACAATTAAGACTTGGTTATGATGTAAGTAAGTTCTAGAGAACTTAGTTAGTTTTTTAACAGGAGAAGTAGGGTGCTTAACAACCTTCATCAGTTCTTATCTCCCCGTCAGTGGGGAATTTCCCTCGCGGGCTTAGGCTTACTTCTCGGTTTGGGCTGTATAGCCAAGCAAACTCAAGTAGTATCAGTTACAGATTCTGCATTATCATCGGCTCAGATTCAGAAAACCTCCGAAAACTCTCTTTTGTCGCAGCTAAGAAGAGTTAGAGAGCAGAGAAGTCAACTGAATGCAGCTTCAGGAGATAGAGGGCTTTTTGTCCATAAGAGCGGAAAAACATTACCTACAACCACAGCGTTGGTTCCAAGTTCTCAGGGAGCTACAAAAGGGGCAGAAGTTTTACCAAAAGCAGTTTTTCCTGTAAAAGATGGGGTTTACCTCTATGGTCAATCCCCAAAATCTAACCAGCTTGGTCAAGGTTACATCATATTTCAAAAGCAGCAGAATAAGGTAACGGGTGCATTGTATATGCCCCAATCAGAGTTTAATTGTTTTCAGGGTACACTCAACCCATCAGGAGAGTTGGCGATGACGGTTAATACTTCGTCAAATGAAGCCAGTTCTGCTCAGTCGAATCAGGTAGCTGCAAGCAATAGATTGCCTCAAGTCGGTGAAGATGAGTTAAACTCTTATGCTTACTCGGTGGCTTTGCAAGACTTTCATCGCTTAAATTCCATCACTGCTAGCGATCGCCGCGCATTGGAAATGTGCAAGTAATCTTCAAGTTAATACTCAATTCCTGGTTGCGCTTTAACGCCTTGATCGCGGAAAGGGTGCTTAACTAGGGTCATTTCCGTTACGAGGTCAGCACGCTCAATTAAAGCAGCTGGTGCGCCTCTACCTGTGAGAATAACGTGCTTATTAGCTGGTTTTTGCGCCAAACCTGCTAAAACATCATCTACTTCTAAGTAAGACATTTTGAGGGCAATATTAATTTCGTCTAACAACACCAGATGAAAGTCTGGGTTGCGGATGTATTCTAATGATTTTTCCCACGCGGCGCTAGCTTTATCAAGATCGCGATCGCGGTCTTGAGTTTCCCAAGTGAAGCCTTCGCCCATTGCGTGAAATTCTATTTGGTCTTCCCAATAACTGAAAACCCTTTTTTCTGAAGGTTCCCAACTACCTTTGATAAATTGGACGATCGCAACTTTATACCCGTGACCAAGCGATCGTAACACCATCCCCAAAGCCGCAGTAGTTTTACCTTTACCATTACCAGTATTTACAATAATTAATCCTTTTTCTGGCACAGCTTGCGCTATGCGTTGATCCTGTACTTCCTTACGCCGCTGCATCTTTTTGCGATACTGTTCATCAGTCAGAGATGAAGACATTACTTCATCAATCAAGCGCCCAATCTCTTGGTCTTGGTTTAATTCTTGTGGTGTATCGTTTTTCATCAACCTTGTGTGCAAATAACTATTAAAACTTTCGAGAATGAACTGAAATTAAGTGTATTATCCAATTTTACTGAAATTACATAATTGGATATGTCCAGTAAGATTTTATGGGAAAATATTGATACCGTGTTAGCTTTTTTAACATCATTGGCAGACAACTAAGTAAAACTCTATGATATACAAACTCAGCTTATAATTTGAGTTCAATATTGATATTTTAAATAATTTAATAGGTTTATTAAATCACTTTACTGATAAAATTCTGTCTTTTCCTTCGACAGGTCAGTTGGGTAAAGTAAAAATTATCATTTTATCACTTATTTAGAAAGTGACATTAATTTTACTAGGGGTACTTTTATATAAATCGAGTTACTAAAACAGTATAATTACTCTCCCTCATCATCTGATTCATCATCTTCACTCCAATACTGTTGAGGTGCATTTCCGTGAACTTCTAAAATCTTTGGTTTTTTGATTTTATTATCAGGCGGATTAATTGCTTCTAACTGTACATCAAATTTCCAGTTATCACCAAAATCATAAAGATAGGTCATTTTAGCACCTGGTTCTAGAGATAAATCACCAATCTGCACTTGGTCGGCAAATGGAGGAGTTTCCAGGTACGGATGACCTATTTTGATAGTACGACCAAAACGATCTTTATAACTAAACTCATACAAGTGGTCGTAGTCAAAATCAAAAGCATCGAGAATTATTTCTGCTAGCCAGCCTAATGATTTCTTCGCTGGTATGGCAATGCGTCTCCAAACTTGAGAAATAGACACTTTAAAAATATAAATACCATCAATAAAGCCTTGCTTTGGAACAAATAAATTATGCTCCCATTTTGGAAAAAATGCTTGAAAATGTGACTGCAATTTTCCAAAAGTTACATTGACATCATCCTGCAATTCTCCTCGTATACCTAGCGGAAATAGTAATTGCAACAGAGCATCACCAAAGGGCAAGCGTTGTAAACTAGTAATGCGCCACCCCTTACCTTCTTGTGGTTTTCCTTGTTTGATAGATAACAATCCAAATAATTCTAACAGGGCAACATTATGCAACCCAGGGTAATAACTAATATTGTGTTGGTCTTCATATTTAGGAAACTTTAAACCTTTATCTGGAACGCGGGGCCAAAGTTGAATACATCTAAATAAATTCCCGAATGAGTCTTGATGCTCACCCAAAATTTCGTTATTTCCCCAAATTAACCAGGCTTCTAATAAGTTGAAATAGCGTTCTGTTAAGTTGAGATTTGACCATGATTCTAAGGTAGCTGCGTCTAATACTAAAATTTGCTTCTTACCTTGGGATCTAATTTGGGCTATCCCAGAACTGCGTAATAACAAATATAGTCCATTAATGTAGGGGTATGATTTCTGTACAGGGCGTTTGAGTTTAATTTCAATTGGGTGACTTAACCGAGAATTAACTTCCGATAGTACTTTAAGTGGTAAAAGGTTATTAACACTACTAACTTCCACTCCATTTGGTTGCAAGAAATCTATCAAAGTTTGAAAATCATGCAGAATCGTACCGGGTTGATTTTCATCAATGCTGAGTTCTTGTAGAAGTTTTTGTTGTGACTCTGTTAGGGAAGGCAGTTCAGGATTGAGTGTACGTTCTAGTCGTGCGAATAAATCTTCCATAGATAAAAATTCTAAATTCTAAATTCACCATTTAACCTTCCGTAAAACCCTGTTCTCTTTATACTATGACTTCAGCAGTTACCCTAAAAATATTGACTCGCCAAGTGTCATAGCAGGACTATCAACACCGTAAGCTTAATGTAATGTGAATAATAATATTTTCACCTTCTACTTGACAATTTCAGGAATTTGATATGAATAGTAACACTCGTCTACAGATGATTTTAACTGATACACGTATTAATACAGTATTACCTGCGATCGCTCAACTAAATTTACCTAACTGGTGGTTAGCCGGGGGTGCAGTCCGAAACACAGTTTGGTCTTCAATTTTTGGTAATGAGTGTGGGTTAGGTATTAAAGATTTTGATATTGCATTCTTTGATATAGAGGGAAACCGTTCTCAGGAACTAGCAGCAAAGGCGACTCTTACAGAACAATTTCCTCATGACCAGTTTGATGTCAAAAATCAAGCCAGTTTTGCTCGTTGGCGGCTTGGTAGCAGACCCTACACTAGTACAGAGGATGGCATCACAGATTGGCTGCACACTGCTACTGCTGTGGGAGTTCGGCTAGATACACAAGGCCAATGGCAATTTTTTACTCCCTATGGGTTAGATGACTTATTTGATGGCATTATTCGACCTACGCCAGCACATACTCATAACCTAGATGCTCACAATAAAGCTTCTGGGTTTTTACAGAAGTGTCCTTATCTGCAGTTAGCGTAAAAGTTACAGTCGGGCTGTAGACATTGGTTTTTGTTACAAGGTTAATTTATAACCCTTAGATACGGGATCTCAATGTTAATAATTTTCTACGTACTGGGAATAATTAAAATAGAACCCCTTTGATGACAAGACGAGGGGTGATGCTAATTTTGTAACTTGATAGTCAAAAATCAATGCCAAATCGTACTGGATACCAAATCAACTCGACTCTCCACGAAGGAATCCAAACAATTATTTATCAAACACAAACCCCAAAGACGCAACAGCGAGTTATCCTCAAGTTGCTTAAAAATGAATACCCTACCCTCGAAGCCTTTACTCGCCTTAAAAATGAGTATCAAATTCAGCAAACTTTAGACCATCCCAATATAGTTAAAGCCATTAGTTTGGAAACCTTTGATAATCGTGTAGGACTGTTGTTAGAAGACTTTGGTGGTCAATCTTTAGATCAACTTCTACAGACAGAAAAACTTGACTTAATTAAGTATTTAAACATTGCTATTCAACTGACCAAAGCTATAGATTATTTGCATAAACACCAGATTATTCATAAAGATATCAAACCTAGTAACGTCATCATTAACTCCCAGACAGGTATTGTTAAACTCACTGACTTTGGTATAGCATCCCGCCTCAATAAAGAAAATCCTCAGTTTACTAATCCTAACTGCGTTGAAGGCACACTTGCCTATATGTCTCCTGAACAAACTGGGAGAATGAATCGCATTCTCGATTATCGCACTGACTTTTATTCTCTTGGTGTGACTTTGTATGAAATGCTCACTAAGAAAACACCATTTTTTAGCCAAGACACCCTAGAAATAGTTTATAGTCACATTGCTGTTCAACCAATAAAACCGCAGACATTAAATCCAAAAATTCCTGCCGTCGTCTCAGAAATTGTCATGAAGTTGATGGCGAAAAATGCGGAAGACAGATATCAAAGTTCCACAGGATTATTAGCAGACTTAGAATTATGTCTCAACCAGTTAGAAACTAAGGGTACAATTAATGATTTTGTTCCAGGTCGTTTAGATATCTTAAGCCAGTTATTAATCCCACAAAAATTATATGGTCGTGAAGAACAAGTTAATGAACTCTTAGCTGCATTTGAGCGCGTTACATCTGGAACTAGTGAAATGATGCTAGTCTCTGGTTATTCTGGTATTGGCAAATCAGTTCTAGTCAACGAAGTTAATAAACCCATTACTCGCAGACAAGGTTACTTTATTTCTGGTAAATTTGATCAATTAAAGCGAAATATCCCTTATGCTTCTTTAATTCAAGCTTTTGCTTATTTAATGCGGTATTTGCTGACTGAAAATAATGAAAAAATAGAAACATGGCGGAATAAAATTCTATCAGCTTTAGGAACAAATGGAAAAGTTATTACTGAGGTAATTCCAGAAGTAGAGCTAATCATTGGTACACAGCCTGAAATTGCCCAAATTGGTGCAACAGAATCACAAAATCGCTTCAACCGTGTTTTTAAAGAATTTATCCAAGTTTTTACCCAAAAAGAACATCCTTTAGTCATATTTTTAGATGATTTACAATGGGCAGATTCAGCTACATTGAATTTAATTCAACTGCTCATAACTGATACAGACAGCAAATATCTGTTATTTATTGGGGCATATAGAGATAATGAAGTTAGTCCGGCACATCCTTTAATCCAAAAAATAGAAGAAATTAAAAATAGTGGCACGGTTGTCAATAATATTGTCTTGCAACCTTTAAATTTAGGGAATGTGACTCAGTTAGTTGCAGACACTCTACAGGACACAGAAGTTAATCATGATTCCGAAAACAGAGTATTAGACAATCAAATTATCCAACTAGCTGAATTAATTTCTAACAAAACAGGTGGCAACCCATTTTTTATAACACAACTAATTCAAGCACTTCATCAAGAAAAACTTTTAACATTTGATTTCATTAATGCTAAATGGCAGTGGAGTCTAGAAGATATCCAATCAATTGGAATTACCGATAAAAATGTAGTTGAATTAGTTGCAAGTCGAGTTCAAAAGCTACCAAAGTTTACCCAGGATGTTTTAAAATTAGCAGCTTGTGTAGGTGATAGATTTAGTCTGGATGTTTTATCGATAGTCAATGAAAAATCAGCTTCATTGACCGCAAATGATCTACACTCGGCTTTGCAAGCGGGATTAATCTTGCCTTTAAGTGAAGCTTACCGTATTCCTTTAGTTTTTAATCAAGAAGAAGCGGTTAATTTAAATTTCGATACCTCACGTGTGGGTTACAAGTTCTTACATGACAGAGTACAACAAGCAGCATATTCGTTGATTCCAGAAGAACAAAAGAAATCGACTCACTTGAAGATTGGGCAATTGCTTCTCCAAAATATACCTAAGGAGGAAATAGAATCTAACATTTTTGATATCGTCAATCAGTTGAATGTAGGTATTGTTAACCTGATAGAGCAATCTGAAAAAACTGAATTGGCACGATTAAATTTAATTGCAGGAAGAAAAGCTAAAGCTTCTACAGCTTACGAAGTGGCTCTTAAATACTTCACAAATGGGATAGAACTTTTAAATATAGACGCTTGGCAAACTGAATATACCCTAACCATAGGTTTATATGAAGGAGCCGCAGAGGCAGCCTATCTGGGCGGTAATTTTGAGCAGATGCAACAATGGTCTGAGGTGGTGCAGCAAGAAGCCAAAATCCTTTTAGATAAAGTGAAAGTCTATGAAGTACAGATTATCGCTTCTATCATTCAAAGCAAACAATTGGAAGCTATCAAAATAGCAGTATCAATTTTGCAATTGTTAGGAATAAGTTTTCCAAGTGAACCAACATCATTTGATATTCAGCAGGGGATGGATGAAATCGCTGCTTCTTTGAAAGGGAAAGCCATTGCAGATTTAATTGACTTACCATTAATGACCGATCCTAACAAGATTGCAGCCATGAGAATCTTAATGGGAGTTCTTCCTGCGGCTTTTCAAACTGCTCCTGCAATGATGCCAATTATTGTCTGTAAAATGGTCAATTTGTCCTTAATGTATGGCAATACGGCTGTATCTGCCTATGGTTATAGCCTTTATGGATTGCTCCTTTGTGGAGTTCAAGGAGAAATTGATTCTGGCTATGAATTTGGTAAATTAGCTTCACGTCTGGTATCGCAATTTAATGCTGAAGAACTCAAGGCTAAGATTTTAACGGTTGTTAGCGCTCATGTTATGCATTGGAAAGAGCATGTTAGGGAAACATTAACATCATCAATGGCAGGATATTCTAGTGGTCTAGAAACTGGAGATTTAGAATATGCTGGCTATTGTGGTTACATTTATCCTTATCATTCATTTTGGCTGGGTAAAGAACTTTGGGTTCTAGAAAAAGAACTGATAGCTTATTGTGAATCGCTGAAAAAAATTAATCAACAAGTAGCTTTAACTTGGAACTTAGTATATTTGCAAACAGTGTTGAATTTGAAAGGAAATTTTGAAAAGGTGGACTGTTTAATTGGAGAATCCTACGACGAGCAAAGGATGCTACCAATTCATCAGCAAGTAAATGACCTTTACACAATTAACCATCTATTTGTTAATAAACTAATGCTTTCTTACATATTTGGAGAGTATTTTAAGGCTGTAGAAAATGCTGCGATCGCAGAAAAATCTTTAGGTGGTGTTACAGGGTTGTTTGTTGTTCCACTGTTCTATTTTTATGATTCTTTAGCCCATTTGGCAATATATCATACTGCTAAAGAGTCTGAGCAGCAAGCTATTCTGGAAAAAGTCCAAGCTAATCAGCAAAAGATGGAACTCTGGGCTAATCATGCTCCAACGAATCACTTACATAGATTTTATCTCGTGGAGGCAGAACGTTATCAGGTTTTGGGTCAAAAGCTTGAGGCAATGGACTACTATGAAAACTCTATTGCAAAATCTCAAGAAAATGGTTTTCTCCAAGAGGAAGCTTTAGCCTATGAGTTAGCAGGAAAATTTTATCAATCTTTAGGTAAAGAGTTAATTCATCAAACTTATATAACTAAAGCCTATTATGCCTATATTCGTTGGGGTGCGATCGCTAAAGTTAAATACTTAGAATCAAAGTATGTTTTTCTAGTAGGACAAACTAATACGATAGAAACTACTACTTCAAAAATAGATACAATTCATCTTACCACTACCACGACTACTAATAGCAGCTTGAGTGATTTTTTGGATTTTAATGCATTCATCAAGTTTTCGCAAGCGATTACCAATGAAATTATTTTAGAAAATTTGTTGAGCAAGCTAATCAAAATTTTACTAGAAAATGCTGCTGCACAAAAAGCAGTACTACTTCTACTTAAAGATAATCAACTATATATCGAAGCTTCTGGAAATCTTACTGACGATGTAGTGACAGTTTTACGCTCTATTCCTGTTGAAACCTATCAGGATTTACCGCTATCTGTAATTAATTACGTTTTTCGAACTCAGCAATATCTTGTATTAAATGATGCAATATCTACAGAACCTTTTAACCTTGATATTTATATTCAAGAATCTAAAATAAAATCAATCTTTTGCTTGCCCATTATTTACCAATCACAGCTTACAGGTATTATTTATTTAGAAAATCAGATATCATCAGGAGCTTTTGTCCCAGAAAGGGTAGAGGTGTTAAAAGTCTTGGTTTCTCAAATGGCTATTGCCATACAAAATGCCCGATTGTACACAAGAGAACAAGACAAATCTAGAGAATTAGAACAGTTAATAAAAGATTTCCAAGAGGCACAACTACAACTTATCCAAAGTGAAAAAATGTCTTCTTTGGGTAATTTAGTTGCAGGTGTAGCACACGAAATAAACAATCCGGTTGGTTTTATTACAGGTAGTATAGTCCAAGCAAAAGATACTGTTAAAGATTTAATAGGGCATCTGCAACTGTACCGAGAAAAGTTCCCAAATCCTGGTGCTGAAATTGAAGAAAAAGCCGAAGAAATAGATATAGATTTCCTGCTAGAAGATTTACCAAAAATGATTGATGGTATGACAGTAGGGACACAGCGCATTCGTAACATTAGTACTTCCCTTCGTACTTTTTCACGGGCTGATACTACCTCTAAAGTATTAGCTAATATCCATGAAGGTATTGATAGTACTTTATTGATTTTACAGCATCGCCTAAAGGCTGATCATAATCGTCCGGCAATTAAAATCATTAAGCAGTACGGAAATATCCCACTAGTCAAATGTTATTTAGGACAATTGAATCAGGTGTTTATGAATGTTATTGCAAATGCAATTGATGCTTTAGAAGAAGCAAATATTGGTCGTAGTTTTATAGAAATTCAAGACAATCACCCTAATACTATTACTATTTTCACTAAGATAGATGAAGATAATAATCTGATAATTAAGATTCAAGATAATGCTAAGGGGATGTCAGAAGAGGTTAAAGCCTGTATCTTTGAAAATTTATTTACTACTAAATGTGTAGGAAAAGGTACAGGATTAGGATTATCTATTAGTCGCCAAATTATAGTAGAAAATCACGGTGGAAGTTTGATTTGTGAATCAGTGTTGGGACAAGGAACAGAATTTATAATTTCTATTCCCGTTTTGGGAGAATAATTTCTCATGCTAGAGACGCATTAGCAAAGCTATATCCGCAGATACGCGACTTTTCAAATAAGTCGTGTATTTTTCATATCACGAATGTTTAAATATTGCTATAGTAATTCTATTTTAGTTGGAAAAACTTGTAAAGCAAAGGTTATTTACTTTTTCATAAAACTATGCAAATGATAACTTTATTACTTAATCAAATCAACACAAATACAGTGATAATTAATACTCAGAATTTCATGATTCATCTGTTATAAATAATTACATACATCAAATCTTGTACTATTTTTCTTGTTTACTAGTAAATTAATTTACTAGCTGATATCAAAGTAAGCTCTCGCTAAATTCCCAAGGATTTTAGCCAAGTTTTTATGATCTAACAAGTCCAGCAAAAACTTGAGTTTACAGCAAGTACAAGATACGAAAATTGTAAAAATTAAGGTGGTCATCCTGTGGAAAAGAGAAGAGAAAGTGGGCGAATAGTTCCAAAGGCTATCTCGTGTTTGTTAAATCGTATAACTTTGATTGTGCTTGCAGTCACTCTTGTGCTGTTTATTGGAGGTAAGTTTGAACTAGCAAGTGCATCTCAACCTAACGCAGAATTAGAAATTCAAAAATTAACATCTTGTTACGCGTTAGGAACTGATGCTATTGGTAGAGGAAATCTCCTAGAGGGAAAGAATATTTATCGGGATTGTTTTACTCAAGATGCAGTCCTCACTGCCATTTTTCCTGATGGGGCGAGTGAAACACGTTTTGGAACAGATTCTTGGGCAGATTTTGTCTATTCAGTATTCCAAGGAAATGGTTATACAGCTACCCAACACTTGATAGGTACGATAAACATTTCAGTTCAAAATAATCAAGCAACGATGACCTCTTACCTCCATGCAACTCACAAACGTTCGGAAACCAGCATTGATGTTGCTAATGGTACTTATGAAGATGAAGTTATCAATAAAAATGGGCGCTGGAAAATTCGTAAACGTACTCTCAAACTCATCGATTTCTTGAATCTTAGTTCCCCAACTACTGCTTCCTCAAGCACTAATGCCCGAAGCACTAATTCCTCAAGTACCTTGGTAATACCAAATATACCTCGCTTAAAGTAGTAATCCTTTAGAGATGAGATTTGGATAAGTATTCTTCATTTCTCTTGTGGAAAAAAGCTAAGGGGTGAATATATTAATTCATCCCTTTTTGCTTTGCCACTTAACCGAACTATTGTGTAATAAAGAACATAGTTTTGTATTCAATAATTTCGTGAAATAAATATCCTAATCTCAGCGTTAGTAAAGCTGCAAAATCAATCTTTATTCTGTTTGATGCGTGAGTAAAGAAGTTCGCGTAGGCGTAGCCCGTCGTAGACATCGCTCCGAGGATTTACAATTAAGCATGGACTATTACCGCCACTTCCATTACTTACAATAACGACAGTAATGCCGGATTTTGGACAAACTCCTAAACAACTGGTGCTAGCGACCCGAAATTCCCCCCATAATCCCTCAAATTTTAAACGTGATTTTAACCAATTCTCTAAGTCTTCGGAAGCCGTTGAGCCTGATTGCTCGTTTGCACATTGTGAACACACAAGCACCAAACCAGACTCCCATCGGGGAGAAACACTGGGAATAGAAGTGTCTAAAGGGCGAGAATTTATTAAGGGTGATGGTTGCTGAGGAGTGGATGCAAAACTATTGAAGATACGTTGGAGCAATCTCTTAATACGCTGGATCAGTTTTTTCATGGATGACCACCTATTTCTCTGAACAACGTGAGCTGAATAAAAAGACCTCTCCCTGGTTTTACGATGTAAAACCGTCCCTTTCCGAGTCGAAGAGGGATAGACTTGAACTTTAGTTCAAGGTAGGGAGAGGTTTGTTGAACAGGATAGTGGTAATTTCCGGTTTAATCTGTTCTGCTAGATCATCTCCTTCCAACAAGAATCAGCGTTTCTGAGCAATTTGCTGCAAGTATGCAATTAGCTGTTCTCCTGCGGTGTCAATATGTCGTTTCAGTAACCTGACAGCAGTTTTTGTATCCTGCTTTTGACAAGCATCTAAGAGTTGATAGTGTTCTTTTTGCGATCGCTCTTGGTAATCCATTTGCGCTAATTGTACCCGGACATAGCGATCGCAATTAACGTGTAAAGTTTTAATCATTGCCAGCAACCGGGGACGTTCAGCAGTGGCGTACAGTGTCGCATGAAATTCCCAGTTGAGTTTTGCCAACACACCTGCATCAGTTGCTTGATCTGTAGCTTCCAAAATCACAGCAGCTTTTTCTATATCTGTTTCCCTGAACTTAGGTATTGCCAATTGCATCGCTTTCACTTCCAAGGCGCTGCGAATTTCACAAATTTCTTGCGCCTCTTGTGCTGTCAACACAGATACGATCGCACCACGATTTAGATGCAGTGTCACCAATCCTTCTGCTTCTAGCTGCTTGAGGGCTTCGCGCACGGGAATGCGGCTAACGCCAAACTGAGTGGCGATTTCATCCTGTCTCAAGGATTGTCCTTCCTGAAAAATGCCGCCCAGAATCGCTTCCCGCAAAGCATCGGCAATTAAATCTGGGGTACTGCGTTGTTGTTGCAGCACATTGGCTGCTAAGTCATTTAAGTTCATATTGAATATTGTATACAATATCCAAAAGATTGTATACAATATCCAAAGTAAGTTTTTGAAACATCCCTTCAATACCACGGGAGACAGTTATGAGCATCGCATCTCAACCAGACCGAGTTATCATCTTCGACACCACCTTACGGGATGGCGAACAGTCACCGGGCGCAACCCTCAATGTAGAAGAGAAATTAGCGATCGCTCATCAACTAGCTCTCCTTGGTGTCGATGTGATTGAAGCCGGTTTTGCCGTTGCTAGTCCGGGAGATTTTCTAGCTGTCAAAACCATTGCTGAACAAGTTGGAATATCTGGTGGGCCAATCATTTGCAGTTTAGCTAGAGCCACTCGCCAGGATATTCACGCCGCCGCCGAAGCTTTGAAAGGTGCGGCTCGTCCTAGAATCCACACGATGATTTCTACCTCTGATATTCACCTGCAATATCAGTTGAAAAAATCTCGTAGCGAAGTATTAGCGATCGCATCAGAAATGATTGCCTATGCTAAGTCGTTTGTAGACGATGTAGAATTTTCACCAATGGATGCTAGTCGCACTGAACCAGAGTTTCTGTATCAAGTTTTGGAAAGAGCGATCACAGCAGGTGCAACTACAATCAACATTCCTGATACCGTTGGTTACTGCACACCCAAGGAAATCGGAAATCTGATTCAGGGAATTCGAGAACATGTTTCTAATATCGATGGAGTGATTCTTTCCATTCACACCCAAAATGATTTGGGTTTGGCGACAGCTAACGCTTTGGCAGCAATTGAATATGGTGTGCGTCAGGTGGAGTGTACCATTAATGGCATTGGGGAACGAGCAGGCAATGCAGCCTTAGAAGAGATTGTCATGGCGTTGCAGGTTCGCAAACCCTTTTTCAATCCTTACTTTGGTCGTCCGGTTGATGCCGATACACCCCTGACTAATATTAAGACTCAGGAGATTTATAAAACCTCATCCTTGGTTTCTCAATTAACTGGGATGCTGATTCAGCCTAATAAGGCGATCGTGGGAGCAAACGCTTTCGCCCATGAGTCTGGTATTCACCAAGATGGGATCATCAAGCACCGCCAGACTTATGAAATTATGGAAGCTGCTGCGATCGGTTTGCCCGAAAATCGCATTGTTTTGGGCAAGCACTCTGGACGAAATGCTTTCCGTACAAGGCTGAAGGAATTGGGGTTTGAACTGAATGAAGCAGACTTGAATAAAGCCTTCAATCGGTTCAAAGAAGTCGCCGATAAGAAAAAAGAAATCTCAGATTGGGATTTAGAAGCGATCGTTCGAGATGAGACGCAGATTCAAATAGAAAGTTGCTTCCAAATCGAACACGTCCAGGTAATCTGCGGTGACTGTACTTGCCCAACTGCAACCATCACAATTGTCACTCCTGAGGGCAAAATTCTCACAGATGCGAGTGTAGGCACAGGCCCAGTGGATGCGGTGTATCAAGCAATCAATCGATTGGTGCAGATTCCCAATCAACTGATTGAATTTTCTGTCCAATCTGTGACTGGAGGAATTGATGCACTGGGAACTGTCACAGTTCGTTTGAAGCATCAAGAGCGGATATTCTCTGGACAAGCATCTGATACTGATATTGTAGTAGCCGCAGCTTATGCTCATGTAAATGCCCTGAATCGTCTCTATCGTTACTTGCAAACCCAAACTGATAGATCCCATTTGCATGAGACAGACTCTGCTGTTGTATCTAGGTAGATTAGATTAATCAGGTAATTATAATTTGTCAGATAGTAGTTGGGCAATTTGTTGATTAATAATTGCAACATCAAAACGCCGACTAGCAGTAGTCCTAGCATTATTGGCTATAGTTGCAGTTATTTCCGTCTCCTGAAGACAGGTGATAATTACTTGTACAAGTTCCTGGGATTCTCCTGGTGTCACTAAAAAACCATTAAGTCCATGTTCTACTAATTCCATTGCACCTCCAGCTTTTGCTGCAACTACAGTTTTTCCACATAGCATCGCCTCTACAATCACTCGACCAAAAGGTTCTGGGGCAGTAGAGGTATGTGCTACCAAGTCACAAGCTGCCATTAACTGGGGAATATCAGAACGAAATCCTAAAAATTTAACGCGGTTTTCTAGTCCCAGTTCGGCAACTTGTTGGTGTAACTTTTGGACGTAATCTTGTTCGCCAAACAGTGCATCACCCACTAGAATTGTTATCACCTCTGGCGGACATTTGGCAAGGGCATCAATTAAAACATGCTGCCCTTTCCAAGGTGCAAGACGACTAAAGTGTCCCACTACAAATTTTCCTTCTAACCCTAACTGTTGCTGTAATTTGTTAATGTCAGAATCATCAGGTTGATAAATTTTTGGATCAAAGCCGTTATAGACAACTTCAACTAAATTTCGGTCTCCTCCCGCTTGTAAAAAGGCGGTTTTACTAGCTTGTGAATTAGCAATTACTAATGAGGCAAAACGATTAGCTAGGTTAATAGCAACATGAAGATTAGTTTGACTAAAATGTTCTGTGGAAAGAATATCATGTAAATGATAAACCAGAGGGCGACGGCTGAAAAAACTTGCTAATGCTCCTACAACTAATGCTTTTTGGGTATTGGCATAGATTAAATTGTATTCACGGGCTTTTTTAACTACCTTAGTAATTAAAGGTGCAAGTTGTCCTAGACTCTTGAATCCTTGTAGCAAACTGCTTTCTTTGCGAACTTGGATTGCTTGAGTTGCGAGAACTTCCACGGGGATATGATTTTGTTGTAGTAAATCTTTAAATGGGCCATCTGCAAATAAACCTACCAAAGCGCGATCGCCATAAGGTTTAGCAATATCTATTAAACATAATTCGGCACCGCCTGGTTTACCACTTTGATCTAAGAAAAGAATTCTCATATAGCCTCTATTTTATTATCTAATTTTGACCCGCGTACTGCCCCTAATATCTATTACATGGCATCTGGAAAACCTCTCTCTAAATCTCTCTCCTAAAAGGAGAGAGACTTTGAATTTTCCCCCTTCCCGCGTTGGCAAGGGGGTTAGGGAGTTAGGTTTTTAGTGGACTTTTCCACATAACTTAAAAAGTTAACTATTACAATCACTTGTTTAAGCTAATAAAATATTCCGTACTTGTTGAGCAATTTGATTCCAGTCGTAGTGTGTGGTGGCGTACTGACGACAGGCTTCTCGTGAAGGTATATGAATATTTCCCAAAAGCACTTGTTCTAATTTCTCAGCAATGGCTGAGGCTTCGGTTGAAGTAGTAATTAAATCGGGTGAGAATTCTGATAAAATTTCTGGCATTCCGCCAACTGGAGTACATAAAACAGGAGTACCACAGGCTAGAGACTCGATTATTACTAATCCAAACCCTTCAAAAGATTGACTAGGCATTAAAGTCAATTCAGCAGCTTGATAAGCTATAGGTAATTGCTCATCAGGTAGAAAACCTAAAAATTTAACGTTGTCATCTAGTCCTAATTCTGTAGCCTGTTGTTGTAGTGCAGCTTGGATGTGACCACGACCTGCGATCGCTAACCAAACATCTGGTATTCTGGGCTTAATTATAGCCAGTGCTTGCAATAGTTTATCAACACCGGTTCGATGTACTAAGCGGCGGGATGTAAATATTATCCGCCGATTACTGGGCCAGCCTAGCTTTGCACAAGCCTCTTGGGGTGATAAATTTGGCTGAAACCAGTTAATATCAACTCCACCAGGAATAATATTAATTTTGCTCCACGGTACTTGATATTTATCATGTAGAATTTTACCAAATGCTTTGCTCAAAACAATGAAGCGATCGCAGCGGTTATAAGTATTTTTTTCTATTAGCCAGTGCTTGATTAAAAGGCTAAGGTTTTTATTAACCACTTCTTGCTGACTCTCAGAAGCCCAAGGACCATGAAAGTTAAAAGTAACTGGTACTCCCTTTGGTAAAATATCCAAAATAGGAAAGCTATATAGTGCAAAGTGCAGATTAATAGCATCTGGTTTGCTTGTTCTTGTTTTCTGAAAATTATTGCGAATCGACCATAATCTTTGCCAAATAGCACTATCAACAGAAGCCAAATTAGTTAGCTTAATCGGCGAATTTATTTCCGCCTCTGGTAGACCGACTCCGCATAATTCAACCTGGTCTTGATTGGCTGCTAATTTATGAGTTAGTTCATAAATATACCTTTCTAGTCCTCCGGGACTTTTGGGAAACCAGCCCAATCCAAGGGTGAGAATAGATGCAGACGATGAAGCAAAGTTTTCTGATTTATTTCCCATTGATGTATTTCCTATAAATATATTTAAAACAGGCGGACATTCGTGCGCGTCCACATCTGTATACAAACCGGAATCACTAAAATTTTCAAATATACATTATCAATAAGAGCTTTTGTATAGAACACCAATTTATAAACTATTTATATGTCAACGTCAACAAGGAAGTGAAATTGTGTTTTTAGTAACTAAACAACACCGAGCTAGACATATATGATACCTGCCAATTAAGAAAGATGAATGCTATATAGGGAGAGAGAAAAGCTGATAAAAAGTAATAAATTTAGAATTGTTTTGTATTAATTTTTACCACTGCTATTAAATGATAGGTAAATATTAATACCTTAAATGTATTAGTTGAAAATTCAAATAATTAGGTGAGTTTTATAAAGCTTATGTAAAACTTGCTATTAAATGTGATGTCTATGGATAGCCTGTATCTTAGCCACTTCAAAATAGTTATATTTTTGCGGATTACCAAAAAAATGATTGTATATAAATAATTAAAAGCTTAAAAAATATATGAAAAATAAATTACTGACGCAGTTAATAAAACTCCGTCACCGACTCAACCAGCACCTCAAAAAAATATTTAAGATTAGATATATACAAAAAAGTAAAACCTTCAACTTTTTACTCAGTCTGACTGTTGGAGTAATTGTTACTACTCTTGGAATTACAACAGACTGGGCAACAAGTGGAACACGCACGCTTATCTACAAAACATCGTCGATAAGTAATACTATCGGCAGTGAAAGGTCGATACAAAACAATACTGAAACACCCACACTTACACATAAAGAAATCTCGATAAGTAATACTATTGCCAGTGAAAATCTGCTAGTACAAAACAATACGGGAGCGTCCACACCTACTTATAAAACATCGTGGATAGGTAACACGATTGGCAGTGGAAATCTGCGGGTACAAAACAATATTGAGGCAATGTATGTTGCCCCTGATGGCACAGTTTATACTAACAGCCATTGGGATGAAGCGGGAATGGAAGCAGCCATATATAAGGATGGTAAGGTTATTGGTGCTATTGGAGATACTCACGGTTGGAGTCGTGGAGGTGGCAAAGCTGTAACAGCAAATAGTAAATATATTTACATTGCCATGACTCAGGGATCGAGGGGCAAAACCAATGAAGATTACCCAGCAGAAGGAACAACTTGGCATTGCGTTAGACGCTATGATTTGTCGGGAAAACCAGCACCTTTTCCTAAAGGGCGTGGCTGGGATAAAAGTATGTTAATTACCAGTACTAAAAGTGAAGTTACTGGATTAGCAACTGTGGGTAACGAGTTGTATGTGAGTGATTTTGCTACCAACCAGATTCGTGTCTATGATACTGATACGATGAAGGAACTACGCACCTTTACCGTTGCTAATCCGGGAGCAATAACTATTGATCCACAAAAAAATCTGTGGATTATTCAAAGCAAAAATGGTAGTAAGCCTGCCAAGATTCTTCATTATTCGCCGAGTGGAAAGCAATTACCCCAACAGATTGCAGATATTGTTGAACCAACTGCGATCGCAATTAATCATCAAGGTAAGCTGTTGGTGGCAGAAAATGGGCCGCGTCAGCAAATGTTGATTTATGACATCAAAGATAAGCCGACGCAGGTGGGTAGTTTCGGCTCTAAGGGCGGTATCTATGCAGGAGTTCCTGGTGAAGTTCAAGATTTGAAACTTTACGGGCTTACTGGAGTTGGTACAGATGCTTCCGGCAATATCTATATAAATAGTAATGGTTTCAACAAATCAGGAACAGATTTGCGGAAATTTTCGCCATCGGGAAAACTAATGTGGCGATCGCTAGGATTGATATTCGTCGATAATGCAGATGCCGATCCTAAAACTGATGGTGTAGATGTATTCACCAAACAAGAACACTATCTAATGGATTACAGTAAGCCTGCTGGTAAGCAATGGACTTACAAAGCCTACACCTTAAATGCTTTTAAATATCCTCAAGATCCCCGACTGCATACATCGCCAGATGGAACCTTTGTTCGCCGTATCCAAGGGAAGCCGTTCTTGTTCCTCACAGATATGTATAACAGCTTTCTGCAAATATATCGTTTTAATCCAGGCACAGATGGCAAAGTTGCTATACCAGCCGGAATGTTTGTCGGTAGCAATGGCGCAGATAAACCATTTATCACCGGAAATTGGCCACCGCATCAACCAGAAAAAGGGGAATGGATCTGGCGCGATCGCAACGGTAATGGCAAATTTGAAAAGGAGGAATATGATACCAGCAAAGATTATCCCTATATCGGCGGCTGGTGGGTAGACAGCAAAGGAGATGTTTGGAAAGCTTTGCGAACAGAAGATGGCATTCGACATTATCCTTTACAGGGAATAGATGCTAAAGGCAACCCCATCTACAGCTATGGTTCGATGGAAAAGCAAACTACTCCCAACATATTTAACGATTTGCGGCGGATCGAATATTTCCCCGAAACAGATACTATGTATTTGTCAGGCTTTACAGTAGATCACCCTGCATTCGGTGACGATGCTGGAGTTGCTGGATCTGAGATTGCCCGTTTTGACAATTGGAGTCAAGGAAATCGTACTCCTCGTTGGCGGATTGTAATTCCTTACGACACCATCGGCAAACGCGAAGTGTCTACGGCGGCCATGAGTGTGGCGGGAGATTATGTATTTGCCGTGACAGTTAAAACCGCAGAGGTATATGTCTACAATGCCAAGACGGGAGCACAAGTACAACAGTTAAAACCAGGTCCAGAAGTTGGCAGCGAAAGTGGCTGGATTGATATACCTTACGGTATCCGCGCTTTTCGGCGTTCAAATGGTGAGTATCTGGTATTTGTGGAAGAAAATTGGAAAGGAAAAGTAATTATGTATCGGCTGCCGGGGTGAGTATTTACAGCAGGGCAATAATATTTGGTAATTAAATTCAACTATAGCGGTTCCCACTCAGATGCGGTACGATAGTTCGCCCCAGCACGAGTATTGTACATACGGTATGGGTTCGAGTACCGAGGCCCCTTCGCTGACTACATTCATGACCCGAACAGCGTATTCATGACGAAAAAGCTGGCTTGATTCGCTTCTGGAAAGTAAATCCCTAGTTAGGGCTGTAAGGATTATTCCAATAAGGAAAGAATTATGGTAGTTCCTCAGCTACAGCAATAAAGTAGCGCAGGTGTCGTAGTTCCATATTTTTGATATTTTATAAGTCTCAATTTTAAATAAATATATATTGGACATCTTAAAAAAGTCTACGTATCATACTCGTACAAAGATTTGAGCGAGGCCAGAGCAATGGGTGAAAAAACAATTTCGTCAGAGAATTTTAGAAGTAAAGTTGTCACACAAGGAGTGCAGCGATCGCCAAATCGGGCTATGCTGCGTGCAGTAGGTTTTCAAGATGAAGACTTTAACAAAGCAATTGTGGGTGTGGCTAATGCCTACAGCACCATCACTCCCTGTAACATGGGTATTAATCAACTAGCACTCATAGCTGAAGCTGGAATAAAACTAGCTAGGGCAATGCCGCAAATGTTCGGCACAATTACTATTAGCGATGGGATTTCGATGGGAACTGAGGGGATGAAATATTCCCTAGTGTCACGAGAAGTGATTGCTGACTCCATTGAGACAGCCTGTAATGGTCAGAGTATGGATGGTGTGATTGCCATCGGTGGCTGTGATAAAAATATGCCAGGGGCAATGATTGCAATGGCACGGATGAATATCCCGGCTATCTTTGTTTACGGTGGGACAATTAAACCCGGACACTACCAGGGTCGCGACTTGACTCTTGTGAGTTCCTTTGAGGCTGTGGGTGAATACAGTGCTGGTAAAATTGACGACACCGAACTGATGGAAGTAGAACGCCGTGCTTGTGCTGGTGCGGGTTCTTGCGGTGGGATGTACACAGCTAATACTATGTCTTCAGCCTTTGAAGCGATGGGCATGAGTTTACCCTATTCTTCCACAATGGCGGCAGAAGATGAGGAAAAAGCTGATAGCACCGAAGAATCAGCCAAGGTATTAGTAGAAGCAATTCGCAATCAACTGTTACCCCGGCAAATTATTACCCGTAAATCTATAGAAAATGCTATTTCTGTAATTATGGCTGTGGGTGGTTCAACTAACGCCGTATTACATTTTCTGGCGATCGCTCGTGCGGCTGGTGTAGAACTTAATCTAGATGATTTTGAAACTATCCGTGGTCGTGTCCCTGTTTTATGTGATTTAAAACCCAGTGGTAGATATGTTGCCACAGACTTACATCAAGCTGGTGGTATTCCCCAAGTGATGAAAATGCTATTGGTACATGGATTACTTCACGGTGACTGTATCACGATCACAGGTAAAACCATCGCCGAAATTTTAGCAGATGTCCCCAATGAACCACCCACTAATCAAGATGTGATTCGTCCTTGGAATAACCCGATGTATGCCCAAGGTCACTTAGCCATCCTGAAAGGGAATCTGGCTACAGAAGGAGCAGTCGCAAAAATTAGCGGGGTGAAAAATCCCAGTCTTACAGGTACTGCACGGGTATTTGATTCCGAGGAAGAATGCTTAGATGCCATCCTTGCAGGTAAGATTAAAGCCGGTGATGTAATTATCGTCCGTTACGAAGGCCCGATTGGCGGTCCTGGTATGCGGGAAATGTTGGCTCCCACCTCAGCACTTATTGGTGCGGGTTTAGGTGATGCAGTCGGATTAATTACTGATGGGCGCTTCTCAGGCGGTACTTACGGGATGGTAGTCGGACACGTTGCTCCCGAAGCCGCCGTTGGTGGTGCGATCGCTCTGGTCGAAGAAGGTGATAGCATCACTATTGATGCTAATTCACGCTTGTTACAAATAAACATAGACGATGCAGAATTAGCCAGTCGCCGCGCCAAATGGCAACCCCGTCCACCCCGTTATACAAAGGGCATCTTAGCTAAATATGCTAAGTTAGTTTCCTCTAGCAGTGTTGGTGCTGTCACAGACTTGGATTTATTTAATGAGTAGGGAGTAAGGGTAGAGACGCGATATATCGTGTCTCTCTACAAGAGTGTTTAAAAGAGCGAATAAATTAAACTACCTCTTGTTGTTTTTGAGCTAAATACATTGCAATTCCTTTCTCGTAGTAAGCTGCTTCATTAATAAAAACAGGATAAACAGTAGACTCTCCCTCATAGAAAATATCTTTTCCTGCAAAAGTCAAAAACATTGGATCGCCTGGATTCAAAGGTTCATAATCCCTAAACTGAAGCTGGGGATGAATCATGGCTTGAATTTCACCGCGTAGGCGCAGCCCGCCGTAGGCATCGCTTCTCGGATAATCAATAGTCTTAATATATTGATAGAGTGTAAGCTTGCTGTCTATCTGCGGAAGATTACCTTGGTTATACCCTTCAAAATAATCCAAAATTGCATAAATAAGCTGTTCTGTTTTCTGAAATAATTCGGCGTTTAAAATATTCTGAGCTACAGCACCAACTTCTATAACAAAACCCAATTCACACAAAGAACGGAGAAAACCACCTTCTCTAGATTGTTGATTAACAAAAATCTTTACCATCGGATTGATAGAACTTAAATAAGCGCCTAACCGAAGTAAGAAAGGATGCATATCACAAAATATCAGACTTAACCCCATGTTTGCAGTTGTGCTGTGCAAATCAACAATTACGTCCACAAAAGGCTGATTTTGCGGTTGTAGTATCTGTTGAATTGCTTTTGCCCGCGTATCTTCATAACTTAAAAGTTGGGGATTTTGTAAGCCTTGATTGGTGAAGCAACGATTTAAATCTTTGTCAATGTATCGTTTGCCTTCTTCAATAGCTTTGAGATTGCCAAGTAATGCCAGAGTTTCAAAACTTACTCTGTTGATTAAATTAGGATACTGCTGAAACTTTTTGACTAAATGTACTCCTGTTAACTCATTACCGTGATTTCCTCCAACGATCGCAACTCGTTCAATCTGACTCATAACAACCTCATATCTAAAAAAATACTCTACAGTTATTGATAATGGTGGGAGATACAAGATAGAAGTATAACTGCTGCTGACTAAATCTTGTAAAAGACTGACGCGATGTCTACGATGGTCACTGAGCTTTGTCGTAAAGCCTGCGGCATAGCTACGCTTAGGGCGCAGCCTCTCGTAGAGAAGTGCGGGCTACGCCTACGCTCGATGTTCGAGCCAAAATGTGATAACTGTTAAGCTGTTAGTTTTAGCGCAAAAGGGGAGGAAATTTATGGAGCAGGATTTTCAAGCGATGCCTCCGGTGGGCTACGCCTACGCTGAACTTTACAAAAACGCTCTCCTCAACAATGTCCTTCCATTTTGGGAAAAATATTCTCTCGATTGGGAGCAAGGCGGTTATTTTACCTGCCTCGATCGCGAGGGCAAAATTTATGATACCGACAAATTCATCTGGTTGCAAAACCGCCAGGTATGGACTTTTTCCATGCTTTACAACCAGCTAGAAAAGCGCGAGAATTGGCTGAAAATTGCCAGCAACGGCGCTAATTTTCTCGCCCAACATGGCAGAGATAGTGATGGTAACTGGTACTTTGCCCTCACTCGTGAAGGAAAACCACTAGTTCAGCCTTACAATATCTTCTCTGATTGCTTTGCAGCGATGGCATTTAGTAAATATGCACTCGCTGGCGGCGAAGAATGGGCAAAGGATGTGGCGATGCAGGCTTATAACAACGTATTACGCCGCAAGGACAACCCCAAGGGCAAATATAATAAAACCTATCCCGGCACACGCCCGATGAAATCGTTGGCTGTACCGATGATTTTAGCCAACCTGACTCTAGAAATGGAATGGTTGCTGCCAAAAGAAACACTAGAGAATGTCTTAGCTGAGACAGTCCGCGAAGTGATGACCGATTTTCTCGACCAAGAACGGGGACTAATGTACGAAAACGTTACCCCTGACGGTTCCCACATAGATTGTTTTGAGGGACGGCTGATTAACCCAGGCCACGGTATCGAAGCGATGTGGTTCATCATGGACATCGCACGTCGCCAAAACGACAGCAAAACTATTAACCAAGCCGTTGATGTGGTGCTAAATATCCTAAATTTTGCTTGGGATAGCGAGTACGGCGGATTGTATTACTTTATGGATGCAGATGGTCATCCCCCACAACAATTGGAATGGGATCAAAAGCTGTGGTGGGTTCATTTAGAGTCTTTGGTTGCATTAGCAATGGGCTATCGCCTGACCGGGCGTGAGGTATGTTGGGAATGGTATCAAAAGATGCACGATTACGCCTGGTCACACTTTGCTGATTCAGAATACGGTGAGTGGTTTGGCTATCTCAATCGCCGTGGAGAAGTATTGTTGAACCTTAAAGGCGGCAAATGGAAAGGATGTTTTCACGTACCGCGTGCATTGTACCTTTGTTGGCAGCAATTTGAGGCATTGGAAAGCCTGCGGCGGTAAACAACGCAGTCAGTTTAATCTCTGCTAGTGTACAAGTACTATTGGAAAGATGTCTCATGAATGTTGTGACACCTAAGCGATTTACGATCGCAGAATACCATCAATTGATTGAACTCGGATTTCTCACAGATGGCGATCGTATTGAATTGATTCGAGGGGAACTGATTCAAATGACAGCAAAGGGAACGTCTCATACAGTTTGTAGTTCTATCCTATGCCGTCAATTGGATCGGCTTTTAGGCGATAGAGCAGTCATCCGTGGACAAGATCCCATCATCCTTCCTAATCAGAGTGAGCCTGAGCCGGATGTTGTCATTGCACGAGGAAGAGATGAAGATTATCTTGCTCATCATCCGTATCCCGAAGATATTTTGTTGGTTATTGAAATTTCGGATAAAACAATAGATTACGACCAAATAACCAAGTTGTCTTTGTATGCAGAAGCCGGAATTTCTGATTACTGGATTGTGAATTTGTCGGCTCGTCAACTTGAGCATTACAGCCAGCCATATCAAAATGCTCAAAGTAAGTTTAGCTATCTCAGCAAGCAGATTTATTTATCTAATCAGTCAGTGGCGATTCCTGGATTTGAAGATGCATTATTAGACTTGAGTCGTTTGGTTCCAGAGAGTACTAGTGAATGATTTTGTTGGTGCGATGCCTACGGCGGGCTACGCCTACGCGTAAAAAAGTTTTCTATTATCTGAGATACGTTTAAATACTGCTATCTTATGCTTTAAATGATTGATATTATACTAAATATGTAAAAAGTATGCTGTTAGTATGCACCACATCGAACTAATTATATTAATTTTGGATTTGTTTCCGAATTACATGGGTTCAGACAAGCTATTAAGAATGCTAAAAATGCTTGATAATCATTTTAATGTAATTGACAGGCAGATAAGTGAAATAAAATCTCTTCTGTCTATGCTGTAAGTAAGCATTTTTCAGTTTTCTAATACATAACTACAAACTTTTGTTTTGATAATATCACAAGCTAAATTCTGCTGCGCCATCCTCATCCACATCTGCATCCTTACCCACAGCAGTAGGTTTAAATTTAGAGCCATGAATTAATTCACCAAACGCAATTTCTGGATTTTGGTGAAGAATATTCAGCACACTCATAAAATCCCGCACAATTTCCCCTGGTGTCAGTAATGCTTCTGCACCCAAGCGATTAATAATTTCTTGTACAAACTCCTTCAACTCACGATTTGTCAAAGTCTGTTCATACCCAAAATTGAGTGCATGAATCTCTGCTAAACGTTGCAGAAGCGTCAATATTTCTGCTTCACTCAACGGATTTAGCCGAATCACTGGCCCCAAATGTTCCTGAACTCCAGATTGTGCAGCAAAACGGCTTTCTTTTGTGCGTCTTTGCCAAGCTTGGTCTGCAAAAAGTCCCCGTTTGGGGTCTTCTAAAAATTTAGTTGTTCCACCAACAACAATACCAAGATGTTCTGCTTTACATTGCATGGTATCGTTAAACATTGCGAGAAGTCTATTATAGTTCTTTTCCCGCGTAACGGTGGTAGATATTTGATATAAATGTACGGCTTCGTCAACTAAAATTAACAGTCCTTTATAACCAATTTCAGCGACAAATTTAGCAAACAGTTTTATATAGTCATACCAACTATCATCATCAATAATAACGCGCACTCCTAAAGCTGCTTTCGCCTCAACTTTAGTAGTAAATTCTCCCCGCAACCAGCGCATCGCCGCATTTTTTAAATTATCATCATCCATTCGGTAGCCACGCCAATAAGCAATAATCACGCTACCAAAATCAAAACCGTGAACTAAATCTTCAATATATTGAACTACTTCCCTAATTTTTGATTCAACTTTGTCATCAAAACCATCGTCATTGGGACGCATTTCAGTTTCTTTAACCACTTCTTGTTGAATTTTATTAATCCATCCTTCTAAAATCGAGACTAAAGCACCACCATCAGGACGAGTTTTTGTAGCTAGGTGGCTCATTAATTCTCGATAGGTGGCTACACCTTCATTGTTGCTTCCAGCTAATCGACGTTCAGAGGATAAATCAGCATCAGCTACTACGAAACCTTGCTCCATAGCGCGGTTGCGAATTAGTTGTAATAAAAAACTTTTACCGGAACCGTAGTTACCAATTATGAAGCGAAATGCTGCTACACCTTCTGCAATATCATCAAGATTTTGTAATAGGCTTTTTAGTTCTTTTTCTCGACCTACTGCTATATATTCAACTCCCACTCTTGGTACTACCCCCGCACCAAGGGAATTTATTAAAGCAGTGGAAATTTTTTTCGAGATTTTGAGCTTTGCCATGTATTACACTTCACTTTATTCTAAACGCAGAAGCACGCAGCAAGTAGGTAAGGTAGATATTCACCTTACTACTAATCTTACGACGGCAATAATAATTTAATTTGATGAAGCATGTCTAGCCATGAGGTCTTCATACACTGAAATCATTTTTTTGACATGCGTCATATACTCATGATAAACTTCTGGGCTTTCAGAATTTGAATCAATTATTAATTCACCAATAGTATCATTTGCTCGTTCATTTATAGAATCGATTAATAAATTCGGCATAGTTATATTTGCTTCGGCAATTTTTTTAATAGCAGCCTTGGGATTATCTTCTTTGACTATAGCTTTTAATACTTCTAGTTCGTATACTGGGAGATTTTCTAAAAAATTAGTCCATTCTTCAGGTAGATTATCTGATATATCAACTTCCGAAGTGTCTCTGATTTCTGTAGTTTCCATTATTTCAGAAAAAGGAAACAACTCATTATCATTTTCTTGGGAAGTATCAGACAAAGGTTCTGGATTGAATGTTTCTATTTGTTGAAGTAATTCCCATACTTGATCTTGCAATGAATCTCGTTCTTCTTGCAACAATGAAATTTGCCCTTGCAACTGCTGTAATTCGGCTTTTTGTTCTGCGAGTTGAGTTTGTGAAGCATTTAGGATAGCTTGGATATTTTCTCTTTCGGTTTTTGTCGCTACTAGCAATTGATTTTTTTGGGTTGTCTCAACTTCTAACTCTTGAATTGCAATTCTCAATTCGTAGAGTTTTTCTTCTAATTGGGGTTTGAGTCTGCCTAAAAGAGTTAAATTGCTTTCAATTTCTTTTTTCTCCTGCTGAAGTTCCGAAATTTGACTTTGCAAATGGGTGATTTCACTGCGAGATACATTACAATTTGACTCTAGACGGCGCTTTTCTGCTGTCAGGATAGAAAAAGCGTTGTTCAATTCTGCTTGATTTTTCTGCAAGTTATTAATTTCAGTTTGCAGGCTACCGATTTCGGTTTCTAACTGTTTTTTTTGTCCAGCAAATGTTCTTAATTCTCGATGTAAACTATCCCTTTGATTACGGCTTTCTGTGACTTGATTTTGCAGTTGTTGTGACTCTGCATATAATAAATTATGATGTTCTTCGATTTGGTTTATTTCTCTGACAACGCGAGCTTTCAATCCCTCCATTTCTTTAATTCGCTTGCGGAGAGAACCTAAAATAAACATTTCATAATTTCTGCGTCGCTTATCTACGAATAATGCTGCTGCATAGATAGTAACGGCAGTGATTAAACCTGTGAGAAAGGCTTTATTAAAATCCCAGTTTGGGACGAGGCTAAGTCCAAAACTCACACTAAAGGCAACTATGCCTAATATAAATCGATTGCTGATCATTACTGATTGCATATTGCTGGTTTTTAGCGGATTGAAATTATCAGAAGAAGTAACTCTCATACTAATTCGTAATGGGCTACGCCCTGCTTCTCTACGAGACGCTGCGCGAACGCTAACGTAATTCCTAATTCGTCATTAAAATACACATAGAGAAATACTTAATAAAAGCGGTTTGCAATCCGTTGCTATATTTGTTGAAACAAGACATTTTTTCGAAAGTTGGTATCATAGTAGTTCTAAACTAATTTTAATTTGAAGTTTTTGATGTATCATTATTTACATTAAATAGTTTTAAATCTGCTTTTAAAAAATCAACAAACTGCCGTGCTGTACGTCCAGAACGACCATTATGGCGAGTTGCCCATTGTAATGCTTGAAATTCTAAATCTTCTTGGGTAATATTAATTTCAGCTTGGGCGGTTAGATGTTGTACAATCTTTAAATAAGTTTTCTGATCGGCTGGTTCAAAAGTCAAGGTTAAACCAAAGCGATCGCTAAACGAAAGTTTCTCCTGCATCGTATCCCAGGCATGAATTTCCTCGTTATCTTTGGGCGTAGGTCTATCCACAAAAAACTCCCGAATCAGGTGGCGGCGATTGGAAGTAGCATATACAACTACATTTTGCGGCCGCGCAGTTAAATTACCTTCTAAAACTACCTTGAGCGCTTTAAAGGCATCATCATCTTCTTCAAAGGAAAGATCATCGACAAAGATGATAAATTTTTGTGATACTCCCCGTAAATGTTCCACAATTTCTGGTAGGTCTTTTAAATCAGCTTTTGCCACTTCTAATAAGCGGAGGCTGCGATTACTATATTCATTCAACAAAGATTTCACCAAAGAAGATTTGCCAGAACCCCGGCTACCATAAAGTAATACATGTAGTGCCATCTCTCCTGATAATAAAAACTCTGTATTTTTCAGCAAAGCATCTTTTTGAGACTCATAACCTACAAGCGCACTCAGCTTAATTGGGTCAGAATACCGAATACCGATAAACTGCCCACCTTGCCAGCGCAAAGCGCGATACTCTGCAAATAAACCAGAGCCACATTTTCGATAATAAGCTGCTAATTCTTCTACAGCATCACCCCAATTGTCTAACTGTTGTAGATACGTAGCGAACTTTGTCTCTCCTCCTAGCAATTCTTGCTCTTTATACCACACTACTGGTGAAATCGGCATGTGAGCTACGCCTTGTATCCACTCACTCAAAGAAGCGCTGCTACATTCATAGAGACTTTGCAATATTTGTAAATCATGGCGAACTGCTGCTATTAAAGCTGGAGGCAAATCATCAAATTCTTGCACTTCAGCCAGCTTTGTAAAAGGATTCTTAGACAAGAGAAGTTGAGTAATTAAATAGTCTTCCCAATTTTCATTTCTAGCAGCCAAAGCGTGGAAGTAACTGCCGTAGGCTTGGAGACAACCCCGTGCATCGGCATCAGTGTAACGTATAGCTTGCAACAGTTCCAGAAATGCCATCCCCACTTCGCTTTGGAGAACAGACTGGTACAGTAAAAGTGACGCTGCTTGGCGTTGGAGATATTGAACCTTTGTATATGAGGAAGAACTTGCCATTGGTATCGCTTGATTTCCATCAATTAACTGTGTGGTATAGCTAAATAGCTATGGTAAATTGTCTGCTGACCTTGGCAGTAAAGTCAAAATCTACATAGGTTTTAACAATGAATTTAAGTATAATTGCTGCTTTTGCCTACGGCATATTAGCGATCATTGGCGGCATTATTGGCTACATTCAGGCTACAAGTAAGGTTTCGCTCCTAAGTGGGAGCATTAGTGGTTTATTATTAATACTTGCCGCTTACTTTCAACTCCAAGGGCAAACCTGGGGTTCGATTTTAGCAGTGATAGTTACTGCTGTTTTAGTAGTCGTCTTTGCATTTAGACTAGCTAAAACACGCAAGTTTATGCCGGCTGGATTAATGACGATTTTGGGTATGTTGTCCTTGGCGGTGATGGTGAATCAAATGGTGGGGAATTGAGGGGTGAAATTTAAACGCAAACGCAGAGGGGAGGCAGCGCGTTGCGGGGGTTCCCCCCGTTGTAGCGACTGCCGTCGCGCAAAGGGAAGCGCAGAGGTACGCAAAGTTGTAGCTAGCGCAAAATTTGGTCAATCATCCGGTTCGCCTGGGAAGCATAACCGCCGCCAAATAAATTGAAGTGATTCAAAATGTGATATAGGTTATAGAGTGTTTTTCTCTGCTCATAGCCTGCATTTAAAGGAAAAACTTCGTTGTAACCTTTGTAAAAAGCTGCGGGGAATCCACCAAACAATTCTGTCATGGCAATATCAACTTCGCGATCGCCAAAATAAGTTGCTGGATCAAAAATCGCGGGTTCTCCTGAGTTAGTACACCCAGCATTTCCACCCCATAAATCGCCATGTACTAAAGAAGGTTGCACCTGATGCGCCAATAGTTCAGGGATGGCAGCTAGTAATTTTTCTGAAGAGGGGAAATTTCCTCCCCGTCGCCTTGCCAACTGAAATTGATAACCCAGGCGATGTTTAATATAAAATTCTGCCCAGTCTGCTGCCCAAGTATTGATTTGGGGCGTAGAACCAATGGTATTGTTAATTTTCCAACCAAAACCTTTGCTACTGCTAGCTTTATGCATCGCCGCCAACTTGCGCCCCATCTCTTCCCACGAATTGCTGTTACCGCTAGCAAGTTCTAACCATTCCAGCACGATGTAGCTAGAATTCTCAGCTACACCCCAGCAAATAGGATTTGGGACGCGAATACTAGCTGTGGCTAGCATTTCCTTTAAACCCATTGCCTCAGCCTCAAACATCGCAGCTTGGGATGGTTGGTTAAGCTTGACGAAGTAGGTTATCTCACCATTGGAGATAGCATAACCTTGGTTGATGCACCCGCCACCAACCGATCGCCGTTGCTGACTCTGAAATTTTTCGCCAGTCACCTGGCTAATTTGAGCATCGAGTTGAGTCCACATTGTTAAATAAAAGTTAGGAGTTAAACCAAAGTTAGGAGTGTGAAGTTAGGAGTGAGAAGTTAAACCAAAGTTAGGAGTAAGGAGACACAATCATGGCTTTTAACTCATAACTCCTAACTCCTAACTCCTAACTTTATTGATTATTCCCCATTTTTAATTTACGGCTTGACGACAACTACACCATAAGCATCTGGAGAAAGATACTCTTTGGCTGCTTGCATCAAGTCAGTTGCATCTTGGCTCTGAATATGATCTGGGTAGTTAAAGGCGGGTTCTAAATCTCCTACCAAGGAATGATAGTAACCATACAACCCAGTGCGATCGCTTGGTGTTTCATTGCCAAAAATAAATCTGTTCGCTACTCGCCGCCGCACACGGGCAATTTCTGATTCTGTAACTAACTCGGTTTGGACTTTGCGAATGTGTTGAGCGATCGCATCCTCTACTTGTGCTAAATTTTCTACTGCACATTTAGCTGAAATATAAAATATCCCTTGCAGCTGATTGCTCATGTTGCTCACAGAAATTGAAGAAACCAATCCCCGTTCTTCTCTTAAATCCCTCACCAGCCTTGATGTCCGTCCGTGTCCCAAAATTCCGGCTAAAACATCCAGTCCATAGGTGCGATCTAACTGAACCATTCCTGGAACCCGCCAAACCATCACTAGCCTTGCTTGCTGGAGACTTTCATCTACAAATTCTCGACGCACAATCTCTGTAAATGGTGACTCAGGATTTAGGGGTGAGTCGTGAGTAAGGAGTGGTGAGTACTGAGTTTGATGAGCATTTGTAAATCCTTCAGCAATGATCGCAATTAATTCTTCCACAGGCAAATTGCCCACAGCTACAGCAGTAATTGACTGGGGTTGATACCAACTAGTATGAAAATCACGCATCTGCTGGGGTTTAAGTTCGGCAATCACCGATTCTGGCCCCAATACCGCACGGCGATAAGGTAGTTCATCAAAGGCTGTCTCCATTGCTCGTCGAAATGTACGCCGTTGGGGATTATCCTCTGAACGCCTAATTTCTTCTAAAACTACTAATCGCTCACGTTCAAAAGCATCATCAGGAATACTAGCATTTGATACTACATCTATTTGTAGTGGAGCAAGCTCGGCAAAATCTTTGGGGGCAGTGGTTATATAGTAATGAGTATAGTCTTGGCTAGTAGCGGCATTGGTAACAGCACCCCGTTCTTCAATTCGACGTTCAAACTCACCGCTAGCCAGTCGTTCTGTTCCCTTAAAAATCATATGCTCTAAAAAGTGAGCCATGCCGTTAATGGCATCAGATTCTACGGCTGAACCAACTTTAATCCATAAGTTGAGGTTTACAGCTTCAACTGGCATCTGCTCCGCTATGATTGTCAAACCATTGGGCAACTGATGCAGGGTTGGGGTATTAAGACGAGGAAGTTTCCGTAGGGTTGAAGTCATTGCTACTTGCGTGAGGAGCTATGTTACTCCTTTATCTTATCCGTGACAGAAAATTATATAAAAAGACCACTAAGAGGTTTTAGTACGCAAAACCTGTCCCTCTCCGAGTCGGAAAGGGACAGACTTGAACTTTAATTCAAGACAGAGAGAGGTTCGTCGAACTAACGAGAGTAAGGGTGATTGAAGGTTTCCCAAGCAGCAATAGCCGCCTTTTGCAGGCGAAAGCTGAAGTCTACTAAGTCTTTCATCATTAAGTGCCAGTTTCTCTCAGCTTCATCCTGAATTATCGCCCAAGAGTTTTCTAGGCGAAGGCGATCGCGTTCCATCAGCTTCCTCCCTTCAATCAATTCCCGTGCTTGACGCACAACTTTCAAATAGGTTTCACGGGTGAGAGTACCTGCTGAATCAGCCTCAGCTTGAGCGCGTCTTTTTAACGCTTCAATAAGCGCTTTGGTTTCGCGCTTCACCTCATCAGTTTCACCAACCATTTCGGTTTCCACTAATTCGTCTGTTTCAGAACTGATTTCTACAATTACTATGGATTCGGTAGATTCAATTACTGTGGTTTCAAAGGATTCGATATTGTTAGCAGTCATCGTTCAAACATCCTTAATTGCAAAGCTTACTTTCGGATGAAAACTGCACCCTCTACTAATAATTATTACTCATTTGGATAGGCTTAATAAGTTGTTGTTGGCAGTTGTTGCTCTAGTTTCATCAATGCTGCAACTCGCGCCTCTGTAGCAGGGTGACTGGAGAACAAGTTACCCATAAACTGTCCAGAGATAGAATTGATAATTAATAACGGCTCATAAGCTGGATTGGCATTTAAAGGCATCTGTCTTGCTGAGGCTTCCAAGCGCTGTAATGCTCTGGCTAAGGCGCGGGGATTACCAGTTAATCTAGCTGAACCTGCATCAGCAGAGAATTCTCGTGTACGCGAAATTGCTAACTGAATAATCGTCGCAGCCAATGGCGCAAGCATTACTGTTAATAAAACTCCCAAAGGATTTGCACCTCTGTTACCATCTCGTGAACCACCGCCAAACCATAAGCTGTAACTCACCATTTGGGCTAGGAATGAGATAGCACCGGCAACAGTAGCAGCAACGGCTTGTGTAAGGGTGTCACGATTAATAATGTGGGTGAGTTCGTGGGCGATAACGCCTTCGAGTTCATCCTCTGGCAATATATTCAAAATGCCTTCAGTGACAGCCACAGCAGCGTGTTCTGGATCGCGCCCTGTAGCAAAGGCGTTAGCACCTTGGCTTGGAACAATGTAAACTTTGGGCATGGGAATGTTCGCGCGATCGCTCAATTTCTGCACCATCCGATAAAGTCCTGGTGCTTCCCTTTCACTCACAGGCTGGGCGCGGTATACTGCCAGCGCAATTTTATCTGATTGATACCACGAAAACAGGTTTGTTACTGCTGCCAAGCCGATTCCAATTATCAAGCCACTACTACCGCCAATTACCCAGTAACTAATAGCTATCAAAAGCCCACTTAATGCAGCTAGCAAAGCAACCGTTTTCACTTGATTTCCCATATTTTCGCTCTCCTGCTAATGCTGTATAAATTTTCTAGAAAACAGCATTAATTAAGCTACATCTTGATTGTATCCAGCTAAACTTAGATATATGGTACAGAAAACCTATCAGATAAGTACGGTTTTCCTACTTAAATTTTATAAATAAAAATTTAGTTGTTTTTGATACGTGCTATTTTGATAAAATATATATTTATAGATAATAAAAAGACATCTATCTGTAGGAGTAAATTATTTATTAAGACAGAAATTAAGGAGTTATGGGATGAAACAACTACGTAAATTTGAACCGTTTACTAAATCATCGCTTCCAATTCTTCCAAAGCTTGAAAACTACCTACTTGCCAACTACGTTCCACGGCAGCAGGGATAATCTGAGTAATAGCTATGCATCTGCAAAATTAGGACTGGTGTCAGATTTTATATATTTCCCTTCTTTGAGCAAATAAATAGAAAGACTCCCGTTATCGTAAACCCATAGTTCTGGAACTGAATCTCAATAATTATCTATCAGGTTGCGGTGGATAATACAGCCCACCGTAACCTTTAGACTAATAGAATGAGTTTAACAAAAGCGATCGCCTTACACTTTAAACTTCTCGGCAATCCGCTTCATCGCCTCTTCGACATTCTCCCGGCTGTTAAACGCCGAAATGCGGAAGTAACCTTCACCCGCAGCACCAAAGCCAGAACCGGGTGTTCCTACAACGTTGACAGTTTGCAGCAACTTATCAAAGAATTCCCAGCTGGATAAACCATTAGGAGTTTTTACCCAGACATAAGGTGCATTCACGCCACCATAAACTGATAATCCGGCGGCTGTGAGTTTCTCGCGGATAATTTTGGCGTTTTCTAGATAGAAACTAACCAATCCTTTGATTTGTGCCTGTCCTTCTTCGGAGTAAACCGCTTCGGCTCCCCGTTGGACGATGTAAGAAACGCCATTAAATTTGGTGGACTGGCGGCGATTCCATAGTTTCCATAGTTCCACATCGGAACCATCAGCGGCTTTTCCTGTGAGTGTCTTCGGTACCACAGTTAACGCGCAACGAGTTCCTGTAAAACCTGCATTTTTGGAGAAAGAACGAAATTCGATCGCAACTTCTCTTGCACCTTCAATTTCATAAATTGAATGCGGAATCGACGGATCGGTAATATAAGCTTCGTAGGCTGCATCAAAGAAAATAATCGAGTTATTAGCTTTGGCATAGTCTACCCATGCTTTTAAATATTCCTTGGTTGCAGTTGCGCCAGTGGGGTTATTGGGAAAGCAGAGATAGATTAAATCTACTTTTTTTGAGGGAATTTCGGCGGTGAAGTTGTTATCAGCCGTAATTGGTAGATAAACTAAACCCTCAAACTCGCCTTTATCGTTGGCATCTCCCGTATTCCCCACCATCACGTTAGTGTCTACATATACGGGGTAAACGGGGTCAGTAACGGCAATTATATTGTCATGACCAAAGATTTCCAAAATATTGCCGGTGTCGCACTTGGAACCGTCGGAGATAAAGATTTCGGAAGCATCTATATTGGCTCCTCGTGCTTGGAAATCGTGAGTAGCAATTTTCTCCCGCAACCAAGCGTAGCCTTGCTCTGGCCCGTAGCCTTTAAAGGTATTGCGATCGCTCATCTCTTCCACAGCTTTAATCATAGCTGTGCGGCAAGCCTCCGGCAGAGGTTCGGTAACATCGCCAATGCCCAACCGGATGATTTTAGCATCAGGATTGGCTTCTGCAAAGGCATTCACCCGCCGAGCAATTTCTGGAAACAGATAACCCGCTTTCAGTTTCAGGTAGTTGTCGTTAATAGTTGCCATTATATAGATTATGAAAAACGCCCTCAAATAGCTTACTGCTAATTTATGAGGGCGATAACTTTGTTGTAGGGAGTGGGGAGTTAGGAGTGGAGAGTTAGGAATTTGGAGTTATAAGAATTCTTTCTCCCATGCCCCATGCCCAATTCCCAACTTAGACATTTACCGTTTGTTTATTGTCGGCTGATGTGTAACTGTTGCGATCGCTAATTCCAAACTGCGTGATTGATTCTTGTCCTGTAATTAATCTTGCTCCGCGATTACGGGTGAAATAGTTCCAGGCCCACTGAATTATTACTACTAATTTGTTGTCAAATTCAATTAAGAAGTAGATGTGAATCACCAGCCAAAACAACCACGCAAAGAAACCTTTCAGCTTGATAAAGCCCAAATCTACCACAGCAGAATTGTGCCCAATCATTGCTAAACTACCCCGATCAACATAAGAAAAGGGTGGCAAACTGTTACCTACAAGCCGCTGTTGGACTAGTGCTGCTACATATTCACCTTCTTGCTTGGCTACAGGTGCAACACCAGGTAGCGGCTTACCATTCTGATGAGAAAAATTTGCTAAGTCGCCAATTACAAAAATATTGGGATGTCCCTTAATACTCAAGTCAGGTTCGACAATAATCCGTCCAGCGCGATCGCACTCGGCACCTGCGTGTTCTGCTAGCACTTTTCCCATTGCTGAAGCTTTCACACCTGCTGCCCATAATACCGTTTTTGAGGCAATTTCTTTAACTTCATCGCCTTGTTTGAGGGTAACAATATCATTTTCAATATTCGTTACCAATGTTTTTGTCTGGACAACCACCCCCAAACGCGTCAGGGATGCTTCCGCTTCTTCTGATAACTCTGGTGCAAAGGGTGGCAGAATCCGATCCAGCCCTTCTAATAGCAAAATCTTGGCTTCCGATGTGTCGATGTTGCGGAAATCTTCTTTGAGAGTTTGATTTGCCAATTCTGCGATCGCGCCAGCTAACTCTACACCAGTAGGCCCACCACCAACAATTACAAAGGTTAGGCAAGCACGGCGTTTTTCTGGATCGGTTTCTTTTTCTGCGGCTTCAAACGCTGTAAAGATCCGGCGACGCATTTCTATGGCATCTTCTACAGTTTTCAAGCCTGGGGCGAATTCTTCCCAGTTGTCTTTGCCAAAGTAGGAATGCTTGGCACCTGTGGCGACAATTAACGTATCGTAAGGTATTGCTTCGCCACCCACAATCACTTCTTGCGCTTCTGGATCAATATTATGTACCTCTCCCAATAGCACTTTCGTATTCTTGCTCTTGCTTAATACAGAACGCAACGGCGAAGAAATATCCGCAGGAGATAGGGCACCTGTAGCAACTTGGTATAAGAGGGGTTGAAATAGATGAAAGTTACGTTTATCAATCAGAGTAACGTTGACGGCCGCATTGGCAAGTGTTTTGGCTGCATAAAGTCCACCAAAACCACCGCCAACAATAACTACTTGATGAGGTGGATTATTGTCAAGTAAATTTACCATAAGAAATATTATCCTGTATTCTGACTATTGTAACTATTCTTAACAAATTTGTATCAAACTTGTCATCATATATTTTGTATTGCTCTTTACATTTGATGAATGATTAAAGTAATTAAAACGACAGGAGAAACAGAAATTTTCAACATAGAAGTACAGACAGTAAGAGTTTGGAATCTTTAAATTAATCTTTGCTTATGTAAATTTATCAAAGGTTAATGTAGGATTTATGCAAATTCACTCAGAAGTATTTGATTCTGGTGTTTGTCTCAAACGTGGTGAATGAGTTCGCCGCCAACGGTTAAAGCCATAGACAAGAGCAACAAAAATTAACAAATAGGGACTGTAAACTATTAACCAAATACCCAGCTTGAGTAAGCCAACGGAAAATGAACTAAGGGAGTGGGTGGATTTGTTCCAAGTCTCCTGAACTTGCAAACCAAAGGCAGGTTGTGAAGTGGTGCTAGAAACTGCTGCTGCTAGGTTCAGCGTAATAGTGGAATATGCAACTTGATTTTGTAAGCTTTTCAGTTGGGCATTAATTTGTTCTATCGTTTGTCGAACATTACTTAATTCTTGGGCAACACTGAGGACATCTCTAACAGAACCCGCCCGATCCATAATTTTTTGCAAATTGGCTTCAGTTTTCTGCAAATTGGTTAATCTAGCTTGAAAATCTACCAAGCGATCGCCCACATCTTCAGCAGTGATATTACGACTCTCGACAGTGCCCAATTTAGCTAGTTGTTCTAGGGTAGGTTCTAGTCGGTTCTCTGGTATCCGCAATTGTATTGTTGCTGTGTGACGCGGGTTGTCGGTTTTGGGTTGTTGTTGTCTCAACCCGATCAAATCCCCTTGCTGTTTATTGATAATTTGCGAAACAGTATTAACAGTCTGATCTACAGAGTTGACAGTCAAAGAGATTGCTGCCTTTTTAATGAGTTGCGGACGAGAACGAACTATTGATGAAGCTTCCGCCTTTTGAGAAATACTGCTTTCACCAGCAGGTGCAGATGCTCGATTTGCCATCCCATCGGCGGCCATCTGAGGTAAAGCCGAACTTGTTGAGCGTTCAGAAGAAGCGCAACTGGTGAAAATCACCCCTCCTAATAATGCACTTATAAATAAAGCAGATGTGCGCGGGAATTTAGTCGAAGCGTACATAATCTACCCCCAGATGGATGAAGTTAACCCCAGTATTACTGAAGTAAAACTCAAAACCTGTATTGTTGCGATTTATGTAACAGGGTCAAAGTAATTCGTAATTCGTAATTCGTAATTACTAATGACGCTCTTTACGTTCGCGCAGTATGTTGCAGACAGACGCTGAGACGCTACGCGTAGCTTGCTTCTTTGCGGGAGGGGAGTACGTGGACTCTTTCTTTGGGCTGCGCTAACGTAATCACGTTATGGATGGGGATTTAGACCACACCCGTAACGGCACGACCCATAGAGTCTGAACCTTGGTTTAATTACGAATTACGTTAGCGCAGCGTTAGCGAGTCTTCGAGCGTCATTACGAATTACGAATTTTTAATGGTTGACAGTTCATCTGTGGTTACTCAATTTGAGGTACAATCGTAAGCCTGCCAATAAATGACGATGCTTGCTGACAGGAGATGCTTCTATGGCCCGGATGTACTATGACGAAGATGCCAATTTAGACCTTTTGGCTGGAAAAACTATTGCTATCATCGGCTATGGTTCTCAAGGTCATGCCCACGCTCTCAATCTCAAAGATAGTGGTTTGAATGTGATTGTGGGACTATATCCGGGTAGTAAGTCAGTAGCAAAAGCTGAAGCTGCTGGGTTAACTGTGAAAAATGTTGCAGATGCTGCCAATGCTGCTGATTTCATCATGATTTTGTTACCTGATGAAGTCCAAAAAACGATTTACAAAAACGAAATTGAACCCAATCTACAAGAAGGGAATGTGTTGGCTTTTGCCCACGGTTTCAATATTCACTTTGGGCAAGTTGTACCACCGGCTAACGTAGATGTGGTGATGGTAGCACCAAAAGGGCCAGGGCATTTAGTACGACGGACTTATGAACAGGGTGAAGGCGTACCAGCGTTGTTTGCAGTTTATCAAGATGCCAGTGGTCAGGCACGCGATCGCGCGATGTCTTATGCTAAAGGTGTCGGTGGTACTCGCGCGGGTATTCTCGAAACGACTTTCCGCGAAGAAACCGAAACTGATTTATTTGGCGAACAAGCAGTATTGTGCGGTGGTTTGAGTGCTTTAATTAAAGCCGGATTTGAAACTTTGGTAGAAGCTGGTTATCAACCAGAATTGGCTTATTTTGAATGTCTGCATGAAGTCAAGCTGATTGTTGACTTGGTTGTAGAAGGCGGTTTAGCCAAAATGCGCGACAGCATTTCTAACACAGCTGAATATGGCGATTATACCCGTGGGCCGCGGATTGTTACCGAACAAACCAAAGCTGAAATGCAGAAAATTCTCAGCGAAATTCAATCTGGGCAATTTGCACGAGAATTTGTTCTAGAAAACCAAGCTGGTAAACCAGGATTTACCGCCATGCGTCGTAAAGAAGCTGAACACAAAATTGAGGAAGTCGGCAAAGATTTACGCGCTATGTTTAGCTGGTTGAAAAAAGCTTAAGCAAAACAGAAAGCCAATATCTAGCGGTTATCTTATCGTTTACGTGAGGTAACCCGTAGGGGCACGGCATGCCGTACCCCTACATCTTGCTATCTAACGTTGTTCCGCATCTGAGTGGGAACCGCTATATGATGTCCATGAATTGTTAGCTGATAAATTACCACCCCATTGTTCCTGGGCTACCTTTAAATGGGCCGACAATATCAGCAGTAATCCATCCCCCATAAAAATCGCCGGGTTGAGACATAACTAGCTCATCATTTACATAGCAAGCATCCATTAAACTAGGGTAAAAAGCATAGTATTCTTGAATCGTTACAAAATCAGGTGTGGGTTCAATATATCGCCAAGCAGCGTTATTTATATACTTATCACCGATGCTGATATCATAATATTGACACTTACCTTTCCACTCACACCAAGTTTTTTTAGGTGTTTCTATCAGATATTCTAGTTTAATGTCTTCAGAAGGAAGGTAATAAACCGGAGGATGGCTAGTTTCTAAAACTCTTTTAGCTTTAGTTGTTTCTGCTAAAACAATACCATTACAAATTATCCGAATTGATTTGTTGCTATCTTCTAAGCGAGCCGGACGAGGATAATCCCAAACTGATTCTTGACCGGGTTCTGGTGGGATTCGATTTGGTCGCATTCTCAACAATCTCCTTTCAAATCTTGAACAATTCTAAAACCAGCGTGTTGATAAAAGTAGGGACGAAACCAGTTGCGATAGGTTGGTAATGCCATTGAACCATTAGTAGCCCAAGAACCACCGAGCATCATCTGATGTTTATCATCAAAAAACGGTGCTGCTTGATCTTCGTAAAGTGGATGAGGTTGAAATCCTGCTAGGGCGTTGAATGTGTCCCCTAACCATTCCCAGACGTTTCCTCTGAGATCGTAAAGTCCAGAAGCACTATTAGCTGGTTTGAACATTCCCACTGGGCTGGGGGAAATGAATTGTAAGTTGAGATTATAGTTAGTTGATAACTGGTTATCTTCAGAGATAAGTAAGGCTTGATTCCATTCGGCTTCAGTCATCAAGCGCATGTCTGAGCCTTGAAAGCGACAAAATGCGATCGCTTCGTAGTAATTGACTTCTACAGGCCAGTCTAGGGGTAAGTCTATTTCGTCGAATGTGGCTCGATAGCGGTAGCCATCTTGGAAGGGTATCCAGAATTTGGGATGTTGGACGTTGTAGAGTTGCAGCCAATCCCAAGATTCAGTATTCCAGTAGTCTGCATTGTTGTAACCACCAGCTTGAAAAAATTTCAGATATTCGCCGTTAGTGATGAGATATTGACTAGCTAAAAACGGTTTAACTTCAACAGTGCGATCGCCATATTCGCTATCCCAACCATAAGTAAGATCATCCTTGGGTTTTCCCAATTTCACCACACCACCTGGAACCCGGCGCATTTCATTATTGGGAATCTTCGCGTTGCTAGGTGCATAATTCCAGCCTTGGGGACGTTTTAGGCAATCAGTAGGCAATTGACGCACCAACATCGAAGAGGTTTCAAAGTGAATCCGACTATGTTCTATTCCCATCAGCAAAGCCCAGAAGGGATGCTGTTGATGAATCGGCAGATCCAGGGAAGTATTTTGAATAACTTTTGCGATCGCCTCTTTTGCCTTGTCTCGGTATTGCCAAACTTTTTCGACATCAGGCCAGCTAACCCCTTGCATAGCTGCGTCGAGTTCTGTTGGTGTTTGTGGATCAACTCCGATTTCAAATAGGGTTTCGTATTCTGAATTAATTCCAGCTTTGATTAAACCAACGCGAATTAATTTATTGATGAAAAAAACAGCGGAGTGACCAAGATAAAAAATTAGACGGTTTCTTAAAGGATCGGGGTTAAGATAAAAAGTTTCTTCCCCAACCAAACTTTTCATGAGTGTTTCTTCAAGTTCCCAAGAATTCTCAAAGTAGTTGAGCAGGCTTTGTGAACTGCAATCATTGAGTGTGGGGACTTGAGTTGATGTCAGTTTATTTATCGTTTGAACTAAAGGCATGATATTTTTGACAGAACATTCATCAGACAAATTACATAAACTACGACTTCTTATAAAAAAAAGTTTTGTTCATCATCTTTTGTCTTGTGTCGTTATGATCAAACAATCTGCTCAATTTGTAAATAGATAAAAGGTATAGTTTAAATTACTTTAATTACGGCTTGCCAAAATAATATAAATAATGTAGCAACGTTGCTCAACAGGTATAGGCGAGTTTAAAACATTTATTAACTGTCTTCTTGCTATCAAGTTAAGATTGCAACTAATTAGAGAAGCATACGGCGATGCCTTCACAGTAGGCATCGCGGATTTTAGATTTTATCTAATCTAAAATCCCAAATCGAGTTACCGATTCACCGCCGCAGCTTCCCGTGCTGCTGCTGCTTGATCTGGGTGGATACCCAAGCGAGTGAGATTAATCCGACCTTTGTTATCAATTTCGCGCACTTTGATAATCACTTCATCGCCCACCGCTACTTCATCCTCAACTTTGCCAACACGGTAGTCAGCTAGTTGTGAGATGTGGATCATCCCTTCTTTTCCAGGCAGGAATTCCACAAATGCACCTATCGGTATAATCCGAGTGATGCGTCCTGCGTAGACATCCCCTTCGTGTAACTTGCGGGTCATGCCTTGGATAATGTTTCTGGCTCTCTTGGCCTTGTTCTCATCCACAGCGGAAATTGTCACGGTGCCATCATCTTCGATGTCAATTTTTGCACCAGTTTCCTCCGTGATGCCCTTAATAGTCTTGCCTCCAGGCCCGATGACCAGACCAATCATGTCTGAATCAATCTTGATTGTTAACAGACGCGGGGCATAAGCTGATGTTTCAGTCCGCGGCGTATCAATGCAGGCAAGCATTTTCTCCAGAATGTGCAACCTGGCTGCTTTAGCTTGGTGAACGGCTTGGGAAATAACCTCCAATGACAAACCGGAGATTTTCATATCCATTTGCAAGGCGGTAATTCCGGTATCTGTACCAGCAACTTTGAAGTCCATATCGCCCAAAAAGTCTTCAATGCCCTGAATATCGGTGAGGATTCGCACTTCGTCCCCATCCTTAATCAGACCCATTGCTGCGCCACTGACGGGTTTGAGAATTGGTACACCAGCATCCATCAGGGCGAGGGTAGAACCACAAACTGAACCCATTGAGGTGGAACCGTTGGAGGAAAGTACTTCCGATACGATGCGAATCACGTAGGGAAATTGTTCTTTTGACGGTAGCACAGGTAGTAGCGCTCGTTCTGCTAATGCCCCGTGACCAATTTCGCGCCTTCCTGGGGCCCGCATTGGCTTGGTTTCTCCAACTGAGAAAGGCGGGAAGTTGTAATGGTGCAGGTAACGCTTGTGCTGATCTAGCTGCATGTCATCGTTCAGGTTTTGAGCATCCCCAGGTGTACCCAAAGTACAAGTGGATAATACCTGAGTTAGTTCCCGGTTAAATAAACCGCTACCGTGGACTCGCTTTGGTAAAACATCAACTAAACAAGAAACACGACGCACTTCATCGAGTTTACGACCATCAACGCGAACGTTATCTTCGATGATTTGCCGCCGCATGAAGTGTTTGGTAATATCTTTAAAAGTGTTACCAAGTGCCTTCTTATTTGCAGTTGCGGCAACTCGAATTGGGTCTTCTTCTGGCAGTTCGGTAATCGTCGCGGCAATTTCATCCTTGACGACATCTAAAGCTGCATCGCGTTGGGGTTTGGTGAAACTAAATTGAGACAAGATTTTTTTAATCTCGCCGCTAGCGCGATCGCGGATATAATTTTCCAGAGTCTGGTCTACTTCTGGTGGTGCTTCTTGCACTATTACCAAACCCAGTTCTGCGATTAAATCTTGCTGTGCTTTGATTAAGTCCCGCACTGCTTCATAACCAAAGTCAATCGCCTCGATAATATCTCGCTCTGGCAACTGATTGGCTCCCGCCTCCACCATGATTACGCCATGTGGTGAACCTGCTACTACCAGATCCAAGTCTCCAGCTTCAGTTTCTGCATAGGTGGGGTTAATAATGAAATCATCTCCCACTAAACCAACCCGCACTGCTGCCATTGGCCCATTAAAAGGAATTTGGGCAATTAGGGTAGCGATTGAAGCGCCTGTAACTGCTAACACATCGGGTGGAACTAACTCGTCCATCGACAGCGTTAAGGCAATAATTTGCAGGTCATCCCGTAGCCATGAAGGGAACAGGGGACGCATGGGGCGGTCTATAAGACGGCTAGTGAGAATTGTTTTTTCTGGTGGACGACCTTCTCGGCGCATGATCCCTCCGGGAATCCTACCAGCGGCATATAGCCTTTCTTCATAATCTACTGTGAGCGGAAGAAAATCAATGCCTTCTCTGGCTTGCGATCGCGTAGCCGTAACTAAAACGGATGTATCCCCTGATTCTATCAAAACTGACCCACCAGCCTGGGGAGCTAGTAGGCCTACTTTCAGTCGAATATCCCTTCCATCGAAGGATATTGACTTGTCAACTTCTGCCATTCAGTTTTTTTTCCTTCTCTTTCGCTATTCTCTTTCTGTGGCAATCCTAACATTTATGCACTATGACTGACTTCTAGTACATACAAAGATAACTGATGACTGATGACTGTTAACCGTCAACAGTTAACAAATCCAAAGTGCGATACATCATCAGCGCGTCTACTACTTCTTCATCCTCTAGCTTCGCCGCGCGCGGAATTCGCCCAATGATCTCAAATCCTAACGACTGCCAGAGTGTAATTGAAGGTATATTAGTTTCAAAGACCAAATTGAACATTACTGCTTCGTAGCCCAGGTTTGCTGCTATCAAGAGCATCGCCTCCCCCATAAACCGCCCAATCCCCTGACCGCGTAACTCAGGTTGTACAATAAAACCAGCGTTGCAAATATGGCAACACCGACCGGGAAAGTTTGGTTTTAAATAAAACGCCCCTAATATTTCTTTTGGCTTGTGTGTATCATCTTGAACAGATGTCCTGACAACAAAGGCATCCTTACTCAACCAGTAAGCTGAAAATTCTGCCTGAGATAGAGGTTGCTTTTGGGGATAAGTTTTACCTTCAACAATTACAACATTGAGTAATGTTCTTACAACCTCCTGTTCTTGAGGATGCATATAATCTAGTTCAACTATTATGCCGCTTTTTAAAACTTGAACAATAGGAAAATCCATTAATTAATAATATTTATGCGAATTGACTGCTGAAACAATTATTATATGCAACGATTGCCGTAAAAATATTTGGAAAGAATCTAAAAAGTAGAATATTGACGATTTAAATTCTTTAATTTTGGGAAAATCTAAGTAGTTATCAAATGGCGATTTTACACTGTAATTGGTTACTAAAAAATCAAAGTGGTTGTTTATTTATTTGGGGGGAAACTTGGCGATCGCCACGAGTGAATTTCGAGTTTAGTGGGTCTGGAGATATACCACTACATCCGTTGGCGATGACATCAGTTGAGTTGAGTGAGTGGTTGCGATCGCGAAGCGTCGCCTTTGGCGATTCGCAGAACATGGCAATTACCAACTTCATCCAGCAACCTCAAGTTGCGATGGCTACTACTGGGCGAACACGGAAAGCCGCCAGTGCCACTGAGATAAGTTTGCCAATACATTCGCAAATCGTTGCCCTACCAACTTATATCCCAGAAGATAGTAGTGAAGGAACAGCAGCGATTTTCCCTGTGCATTCTGCCAGCTTGGGGCTAGACACAGACTCCCCGCAATATCTACAACCGTGGCGAGTTGAAGGTTTTTGTCTCAAGCCCAGTGAAGCAGTAAAATTTCTCGCTGCTGTTCCCCTAAATGCTGCTAAAGGGGAAGATGCCTTTTTGGGTGGAGATTTACGTTTTTGGTCGCAGGTTGCCCGGTGGAATTTAGATTTAATCTCACGGTGTAAGTTTTTACCAACAATTGGGCGTCAATCAGATGGTGCATTTGCTGCTAAATGGCAAGTACTTTTAGACAGCGCTGTAGATGGAACCCGTCTAGAAAGATTTTCTGCGAATATGCCGTTGGTTTGTCGTACTTATCAGGAGGGAGTGGGGAGTGGGGACTGGGGATTGGGGACTGGGGAGGAGTTTTTTCAATCCCTATTTTATGTAAACTTTCCAGCCGAACCTCAAGAATTGTTGCTGGGATTTCTTAACAGTACGATAGATGCCCAAGTGCGAGAAATGGTGGGTTCTCAACCTCCAATTGAAGCTAAAGCGAGCGCATCTTTACCAGCTGCGGTGCGACAGTGGTTGCAAGCGTTAACTAGTACATCTCATACAGTTAATGCAAATACAATTGAAGTGGAACGACTGGAAGCGGCACTGAAAGCTTGGACTATGCCGCTACAATACCAATTAAATCTTAAAACTCTATTTCGTACCTGTTTTCAACTGCGTTCTCCAGAGTCTGGCGAAACAGAGTGGACATTGGCGTATTTCCTGCAAGCGGCTGATGATTCTGAGTTTTTGGTGGATGCGGCTACTATTTGGAACAATCCAGTTGAACGATTGGTTTACAAAAATCGGACAATTGAGCAACCACAGGAAACATTTTTGCGAGGTTTGGGGGTAGCTTCCAGATTATATCCAACAATAGTAGCCAGTTTTGAAACCGAATATCCCCAATTTTGTCGGATCACCCCTATGCAAGCTTATGAGTTTATCAAAGCTGTAGCTTGGAGGTTGGAAGACAGTGGTTTAGGAGTAATTTTGCCTCCCAGTTTAGCTAACCGCGAAGGATGGGCGAACCGTTTGGGTTTAAAAATTACTGCTGAAACCCCAAAGAAAAAGCAGGGACGTTTAGGCTTACAAAGTCTGCTGAATTTCCAATGGCAATTGGCAATTGGCGGACAAACTATTTCTAAAGCCGAGTTTGATAAACTTGTTGCTTTAAATAGTCCGCTAGTGGAAATTAACGGCGAGTGGGTGGAATTGCGGCCTCAAGACATTAAGACAGCCCAAACATTTTTTACTACTCGCAAAGATCAAATGGCGCTTTCCCTGGAAGATGCCTTGCGTTTCAGTACAGGGGATACCCAGGTAATTGAAAAGTTACCAGTGGTGAGCTTTGAGGCATCTGGGGCGTTGCAAGAGTTGATTGGGGCGCTAAACAATAATCAAGCGATCGCACCTTTGCCCACACCAACAGGCTTTAAAGGACAGTTGCGACCGTATCAAGAACGTGGTGCTGCTTGGCTGTCATTCTTAGAACGTTGGGGTTTGGGTGCATGTCTCGCAGACGATATGGGACTCGGTAAATGCGTAGCGAATGATACTCTAATAAATGTAAATGGACTGTTACGCACAGCCGAGACAATCTGGAAAACTCACGCTGGACAAGCAGAGTTTGACGGCGAAGGATTTTGGACTAACCCTACAGAGGGATTACTAGTTAATTCCATAGATGAAAAAACTGGCAAAATTGTCCAGGCTAATGTTAGGCGGTTGTATCGGCAGCAAGTCTGCGAAAAATTGCGAAAAATCACGCTAGAAGATGGTAGCAATATCACCATCACTCATCGTCACAAGCTGCTAACAAGTAAAGGTTGGACAAATAACTTACAGGTGGGTGATTACGTTTGTGTACCAGGTAAAACGCTTTGGAATGGGCAACCACAAGACCCTGATTTAGTCAAGTTTCTTGCTTGGCAGATTGCTGAAGGGCATGAACTACCCGATGTGGGAAGAGTCACAATATCCCAAAAAGACACCAAAGTATTAGAGGATTTACTCCAGATTTGCCAACGTATTAAAGAGCGCTATAACCTCAAAATTAATAGCCCTAATATATCTACCTTCCCTAACAGAGTTTCTGCTCTTCGAGTTAACAGCCAAGCCTATCGGGAATTCTTAGAAGCTAAAGGTTATGTTTGGGGTAAACTATCGGCAGAAAAATCTATTCCGCCCTTCATTATGCAGGCAGACTTGGATAGTGTGCGGATATTTTTACAAAACTATTTTGATGCTGAATCTGCTGTTGTTTTGAGTATGGGGAGTATTGAAATTGCTACAGCTTCAGCTTTACTAATTCAGCAACTTTCTGCACTGTTGCGGCGCTTCGGCATTTGGTTACGAATATCGCCCAAACTGAAGTGTGCCACTAATGGAACTCATACTTTACGCACTTACTATATTGGTGTAATTGGAGGTAATTCTGCCCGCAGATTTCTCCAAGAAATTGGTTTTAATAACTCAGATAAACAGAGCAAGTTAGAGCAAATTTGTCAATTGGTCAGCAACACAAATATTGAAGGAATTCCTGCTTCTGATATGGTTGCCCAAACAGTCATAGCAACGGGACTCCCATTGCGGCATTTTGGGATGCACAACACTGTTTACATTAATGGTTCACAGCAATTTTCTAGAGATAGTTTACAGCGAGTAATAGCTGGTATGAGCCGCATGATTAGTGGAGAAGCCCAAGAACAGTATCAGCTACTAAAACCTTCCAAGTGGACAACTCAAACCCTGACAGCATATAGCAACCTAGATGTAGAACTGTTGAGCTTAACAAGACAGTCTTTGCAATGTCTCCTCGATCAAGAGGTATTTTATTGTCGGATTGAATCTATAGAAGAGATAGATTATGAGGGATGGGTTTATGACTTTGAAGTTAGCGAACATCACAATTTTGTCGCTAACAATATTATTTGCCATAACACTGTCCAATTCATTGCTTTTCTGCTGCACTTAAAAGAACAGGACGCACTAGAAAATCCAACACTATTGGTTTGCCCGACTTCGGTTTTAGGCAACTGGGAACGGGAAGTCAATAAATTTGCACCCAGCCTGAAAATTTTGCAATATCACGGTGACAAACGTCCAAAAGGAAAAGCGTTTTTAGAAGCCGTAAAAAAACATGATTTAATTGTTACCAGCTACTCACTTCTTCATCGAGATATAAAGTCATTGCAAAGTGTATCTTGGCAGATAATAGTTTTAGATGAAGCCCAGAATGTGAAAAACCCAGAGGCGAAGCAGTCAAAAGCAGTGCGGGAATTAGAAGCGACATTTCGTATTGCATTAACGGGGACACCAGTAGAAAATAGGCTGCAAGAACTTTGGTCTATTTTAGATTTTCTCAATCCAGGGTATTTAGGCAATAAGCAATTTTTCCAGCGGCGGTTTGCCATGCCAATAGAAAAGTATGGTGATACTGCTTCTTTGACTCAGTTACGTTCATTAGTTCAACCATTTATACTGCGGCGATTGAAAAGCGATCGCGACATCATTCAAGATTTACCAGATAAGCAAGAAATGACCGTATTTTGCGGTCTGACTGGTGAACAAGCTGCACTTTATCAACAAGTTGTAGAACAATCTTTAGTAGATATAGAGTCTGCTGAAGGATTGCAACGCCGGGGGATGATTTTGGCTTTACTAATTAAACTCAAACAAATCTGCAATCATCCAGCCCAATATTTGAAACAGGCGACATTAGAGCAACACAATTCAGCCAAACTTCTGCGGCTAGAAGAAATGTTAGAAGAAGTTTTAGCTGAAGGCGATAGAGCTTTAATTTTCACACAATTTGCTGAGTGGGGTAAGTTACTGAAACCCTATTTAGAAAAACAGCTAGGGCGAGAAATATTCTTTTTATATGGCAGCACCAGCAAAAAACAACGGGAGGAAATGATCGACCGTTTCCAACACGATCCTCAAGGACCACCAATTATGATTCTTTCTCTGAAAGCGGGTGGAGTCGGACTTAATTTAACACGAGCAAATCATGTATTCCATTTTGATAGATGGTGGAATCCAGCCGTGGAAAATCAAGCCACAGACAGAGTATTTCGGATTGGTCAAACTCGGAATGTGCAAGTACATAAATTTGTCTGCACAGGCACTTTAGAAGAAAAAATTCATGACATGATTGAAAGTAAAAAACAACTGGCTGAACAAGTTGTAGGTGCTGGTGAAGAATGGTTAACCGAAATGGATACAGACCAACTTCGCAATTTACTATTGCTCGATCGCAGTGCAGTAATTGACGATGATGCAGAATAATTTCGTAGTAAGGACTTTAGTCCTTGATTTGAGCGCTAAAGCGCTTACTACAAACCTCACAAAATTAATAAGACAGATTACTAAGTTTTTAAATTAATTATGACTAATTACACATTACAAGCAAGCCGAGAATGGTGGTCACAACAATGGCTAGATTTGTTAGATTCCTATCGCTTTAAAAAACGTTTAGAACGTGCGAGAAACTATGCACGTCAAGGAAATGTTCTCAGTATCGAATTTAAAGGAGCAAAAGTATTAGCTAGGGTACAAGGTAGTGAAGTCGAACCTTATAAAGTTTCCCTCTCCCTTGAACCATTTACCGATGAACAGTGGGATTATGTAATTGAAACCATGTCCCAAAAAGCAATTTTTGCTGCCAAGCTACTAGCAGGAGAAATGCCACAAAATATAGAAGAAGTATTCACGGCTAATGGTCTTTCGATATTTCCTTTTACTCTTGGTGATGTCCACAGTAAATGCTCTTGTCCTGATAAAGCAAATCCCTGTAAACACATTGGTGCTTTGTACTATCAGTTAGGCGATCGCTTCAGTGAAGACCCTTTTGTACTATTTCAGCTGCGCGGACGCACCAAAGAGCAAATTATCAGCGATTTACGTCAATTACGTAGTGCCAAGATTCAACCATATACCACAGAAACGCACGATATTCAACAGCCAATTTCTAATAACAAATACTCGGTAAAAATTGATTCTTTCTGGCAATATAATGAGCCACTAGAGTCATCCTTGGTAGTGATTGCGCCTTCCACTAATGAGATGGTATTAGATGTATTAGGAGCAATCCCCCTAGCGAAAGAAGAGGAAAACGCAGTAAGTTCAACTTCAAGTGATGTGGTAATGAAGTATTTGAATACAATTTACAGAGATGTGAGCCAGAAGGCTTTTTTAGCAGCAATGAATGTGGGAGGAAGCTGATACTAATTCGTAATGACGCAATGCTCCTGCGTCGCTAACGCGGACTCGCTACCGCGGACTCGCTACCGCTACACTAACGTAATTCGTAATTCATAATTATGAACTAGGTTGGCTAGTTCAATATTTACCCACTTCCGCACTGCCTAACGAATTGTCCGTCTGCCATTTGCCCGATTTTTATCAATGAGTTTTGGCAGATATCGAATTGCTAAAGTAGGAAATACTAAACTGTTCTCTAACTCGACATATTCCCCATTTTGTAGGTGGTAAATCTTTAGTTCACCGGAGTCATAACACCAGAGTTCTGGTACTCCCAGCGCGAATTTATCACAAACAATAGAAAATCAATTCACATCACTTGATGTAAGACATTTTTTGATATATCATCAATTGAAATTTATGAGACTAAACAAAGTAAGTATAAATTAGCAATCATCAGGCTTCAAGCAATCAAAATTTTACACAGTAAAATCAACTCTTTACCCCTTTCAGTGGCTCAAGCTTGCCCATAAACAATCATTTTTGGTGATGTTTTCATCTTCAGTTGACATCAAAACCACGGTTTGAAACAACGCTAAAGCAATGGTTTCAACTCTTTGACGTTACAAAACTTTACAGTATGTCCCAATTTACACGTATCCCGGCTGTACCCCATACCCGCTTAACTTCTACATAATCATTGCCAGTCACGACATTATATATGTCTGGATTTGTCAAACGCTGCCACTCAGCAAAACCTATTCTGCTGGTGGAAATGTTTTAATAGCACGGTCATTAAATTACCATGCGTGACAATAATCGGAGTCTTAGTATCGTACAACAAAATTTTATTTACTACTGCAACTGCCCGTTGCATTGCGGCACGACTTGATTCACCACCTAACTCTCGAAAAAAAATCTGCAAGTATGATTATGATTTTATTTTTAAGTTGAGAGTAAAGGAAAGACATTTACCTCTTGGGATATATGTTTACTATACAAAAAACGCGAAACTGATATATAAAGATGTAGCGGAAGTGAGCTTTGAATCTTTTTTCTTTCGCCCTCCTTCCTATCTTCTCTCTAGTGGGCTTTGAATCTTTTTTCTTTCGCCCTCTCTCCTATCTTCTCTCCAGTGAATTGTTAAGTTCGCCAACAGTCGTCATGGGCGATCGCCCACCAGCACAAATGGAAATCTATTTCCAAGTCAGTATCTATAAGCTTTTTTCAATGTGAAAGCTATGCCCAGATAGAATTATACTCTTTTTTACCTTCGATTTTGTTTAAGTCCCGATATCGCTTTTAGTTTAAACTCTAACCCAAAACTTCTCAAAACGCTAAAACTCACAAAAGAAAAAAATGAAACTTTTAACGATTGATACCAAAAACAATTGTTACGTTATTGACGCTAATGCAATGAACCACCTGCAACAAGATGTTGCTAGCACTTTTACTTTGGAGAAAGGGACTTTTGATATAAGAATTACCAGTGGTCGCTATAGTTATGCTCAGAGCGAAACTGAAGGCGAACCTTTGGTTGTACTTTGGATATATGGGGCTGATGGCAGTACATTTATCAACAAAAACACAGGCACTGAAACAGGTGCAACTTGGACAACTTTAAACGGATACAACAAGAAGTTACAGTTGGAAGTCAAAGGGAAAACTGTTATTTGTGCTTTATTTTTTGATGTTAACAATAGTGATAACAAAGGATCGGTCAATCTTTTAGTTAGCAGCAATAAACCACATTTTAATCCTCAAACTATAACAGTTGACAGTAAGCAAAACTGTTATGTTCTTGATGAAAAACTTATATCCAATCTGAAGCAACCAAGTTCCAATTTTGTTGAATTGGAACCAGGCAATTACAAGATAAAGATTCGTGAAAGCAACGCTACTTATTGGTCTTCTGAGCAAAGATTTCGATTAGAGCCTTGGGCTTTGCTATGGATTAAAGATGGGAAATTTGTTTCTAATCTTACTGGTCTTGAAGTTAAAGAAACTTGGTGTTCGCTCAATGGATTACAAGACGAATTCATTTTAGAAGTTAAAGAAAAAACCACTATTTTAGGATTTTTCTTTGATACCTACAAAGAAGATAACAAAGGACAAGTTGTTCTAGAAATTAACACAGTGAGTCAGGCTGTAGTAACTACAGGCTATGGCAATCAGCCGAAACCGCCAGTAACAGGAGTGCCAGACGGTAATGTGAATGAAGAAGGCAATGTCACTGTTGTAAGCACTGGTGGTGGAACTAGCACTGGAGGAACAGGTTCTGCTATCAGTAGTGGAGGAGGTAGCTTCAGTGGAGAGAATGCTTTCAGCTTCAGTTTCGATCAAGATCAGATGGAGCGAATGTGGCAAGAGATGTCAGCCAGGCTCGAAAGCTCAGTAAGCGTAACGGCTCAAAAAGACGAAAATAAACAAGCCTACTGGGAAGGTCTTGAAAAATCGATACTCAAAGGCTATCAAAGCCAAGCTAAGCAACTTGCCATGCAGGTAGCACGGCTTGAGTTCATGATGCAGACTCTGATACAACAAACGGAGGTAAATTTTAACCAAAGCTTCCAAGGTTGGTCTAGTTACTTTAATAAAAATCTCAATGACTTGTTTATTACGAGAATTCCCAGAATAGTTAATGATCAGGTCCATCTGGCAATTACTGAACAAACCCAAGAAGTTAAAAACTTAGTAATTCAACAGATACAAACAGAACTCAATGAGCGTGTTGAGTCTGTAGTTAATCTGAAACTCACTAATCAAGCTCCAGAGATTAAGGCTTCAGTCGTTCAGCAAATGCAAACAGAACTGGAGCAACGGATAGAAAATGTCGTTAATGTCAAAATTGCTAATCAATCTCAAGAGATTAACACTCAAGTCATTAACCAGATATCAAATGACATTGACCAGCGCATTGAGAATGTGGTTAACGTCAAAATTGCTAATCAATCTCAACAGATCAGCAATCAAGTAACTCAGCAGATACAATTTGACATCGATCAGCGTATTGATAATGTCGTCACTCTGAAAATTTCTGATCACACCCAGGATGTCAAGAATCTTGTAATTCAGCAAATGCAAAGCTACATTGAGGAACGGATTGACAATGCAGTTAACATCAAAATTGCTAATCAAGCCCAAGACATTACCACTCAAGTGGTTCAGCAGATCCAAAGTAACATTGATAAGCGTATTGATGCGGTAGTTAACCTTAAAATCGCTAATCAAACCCAAAATATTAAGAGCCTGGTAGTCCAACAGATTGAAGCTGATTTCGATCAACGCATCAATTCTGTCGTTAACCAATCTACCAATAATAATGTTCAGTTAGTCGTTAATAATGTCGCCAACGAGCTTGATAATCGCATCAATGTCAACTTAGACAATAAAATTGTCAACTTCCGCAATGAAGTATCTATGCTCGTTAACAATGAGATTAACCAAAACTTCACGGAGTCTCTCAAAACGACGATTTTATCAGATATCAAAAAACAGCAGTTCTACATTGATATGCAGTCAATCAAAGCTGAGGTGGAGAACTTTTACGCCCGTTTAGGACAGTTTGAGAGTCAGTTATATTTTCATATTGAACAGGGTGATACCCAACTTTATAATTGGACTCTCGAACAACTTATTGCCCTTCAAGGTTGCTTAACCGATCGCCAAGCTCTGGTTGAGATTTTTGAGGTCTTCGCCAGTAACCTTAAAGACCAACTAAATGGTGCTGAATGTGTTCATCCTAATCGGTTTACCCCTTGGGTAAGAAGAACTTCGCAAGCACAATTTCAGCCTATGGAGCCTCAGCAAATGCCAAACGCTTAATTATCCCAACTACATATCTGACTTTTCACCCTACATTCCGCAGGTTAGTTAAGAGAGAAGATAATATTTTTGACAAGGAGCGCCAAAAAACTGGAGAATCCATTGCCTTTCATGAGTCTTTCATGAGTTTAGTTGGCAATTTGCTTTATTTGGGCGACGGGAACGGGGTCAAATGAGCAACGGTACAGATACGCTAATGCTGTAACCCTTACTGTACAAGCATTCTGCCAATCGATATTTTTGGCAATTCTCAATGTACCAATTAACCCATAGGCTATTTGGTGTAACAATTTAATACGGCTCATCTTGGGTTTGAAGCTCCTAAATTTCAGAGACTTCAATTGGTACAGTTTCATCCGTGGCGATGCCTGCGGCGGCAAGCTACGCAGTATTGAAAACAGCCTATTAATTCCTTAGCGAAACTTTCGGAATCACTGCTCATTTGACCCCTAAAAGCAGCTAGGATTTTAGCGTCTGGTTTAGCCTGATGAGCTTTTGACAGTTGATGAAATCAAGATTGTAAAATAAGCTTGTGAAAAGTGTTCTGTTGAAAAGAAGCGCCTTAACGCAAATTTCTCACAAACAATAAAAAATCGATTTATATGGACTGATATGAGACATTTTTTCGATACATCACCCATTCAAATTGACGTAGATAAATAAACTAAGTATAAATTAGTATTTCTCAAGCTAAAACAATTACTCCCGATGCTCTCCCAAGTCTTTTAGAAGATTTTCAAACTGTTTCCAGCTAATGTCGTAAGGCATTACTCGGTCTGCTCGATTCTTGGCGACTGTCATTGTTACCACCTCCAGAATGTTTTATTGCCCAAACTCAAGCCTAGCCTGTTCTACCAAATTCGCTGTCACAACCTCTTGGCCTGCTTCACGAGCCAGTTGTTCAATTCTGGCTTTAGCTTGAGAGCGGACAAAAAAGGGAATATTTTGTAACTTTTCTTTAGCTTCAGATGTCCATCGCAAAGCATCAATAAAATTGGAATCGCTCATAGTATTAATTACCGTTGGTAATTCGCTCAGTTTAATCAATAGATTACTAATTTTCTTATAAAAAAAGCCCTTGCTTTTACGCAAGAGCCACTAAATTATTTAATTGTCAGTGATGAAATAAACTTTACAGCCTAATCTAGGTCATCCATGAACATCACTGGCTCAGTTTCACGGTTAATTCCTTTCTCAAAACCACCAGCCGCCGCCCGTGCGCGACCAGCGTGCCACAAGTGACCAACTAAGAAGAAGAATCCTAGTACGAAGTGAGAAGTCGCCAACCAAGCGCGAGGAGATACGTAGTTGAAGGAGTTAATTTCGGTAGCCACACCACCCACGGAGTTCAAAGAACCCAAAGGAGCGTGGGTCATGTATTCAGCGGCGCGACGAGCTTGCCAAGGTTGAATATCATTCTTGATTTTTTCCAAGTCAAGACCATTGGGGCCACGTAGAGGCTCCAACCAAGGACCACGGAAATCCCAGAAGCGCATGGTTTCACCACCGAAGATGATTTCACCAGTTGGAGAGCGCATTAGGTATTTACCTAGACCTGTAGGGCCTTGGGCAGAACCGACGTTAGCACCTAAGCGTTGGTCACGAATCAAGAAGGTCAAAGCTTGAGCTTGAGAAGCTTCTGGACCGGTAGGACCGTAGAATTCGCTGGGGTAAACGGTGTTGTTAAACCAAACATAGATGGAGGCAATGAAGCCCATCAACGACAGAGCGCCCAAGCTGTAGGAGAGATAAGCCTCACCAGACCAGATGGATGCACGACGTGACCAAGCAAAAGGCTTGGTAAGAATGTGGAAAATACCGCCAGCAATACAGATGAAGGCAATCCAAATGTGACCACCGACGACATCTTCCAAGTTATCGACGCTGACAATCCAGCCTTCCCCACCGAAGGGAGACTTGATTACATAACCGAAGATAACCGCTGGGTTTAATGTCGGATTGGTAATAACACGAACATCACCACCGCCTGGTGCCCAGGTGTCATACAAACCACCAAAGAACATTGCCTTTAGCACCAACAGCAGGGCACCGCATCCCAAAATAATGAGGTGGAACCCGATGATGTTGGTCATCTTGTTCTTGTCTTTCCAGTCGTAACCAAAGAAAGAAGAGTATTCTTCTAAGGTCTCTGGGCCACGAACGGCATGATAGATACCGCCAAAGCCAAGGACGGCTGAAGAAATTAGGTGGAGTACACCGACAACAAAGTAGGGGAAGGTGTCGATAACTTCACCACCAGGACCAACACCCCAACCCTGAGTGGCGAGGTGAGGTAACAGGATCAAGCCCTGCTCGTACATGGGCTTTTCAGGAATGAAGTGAGCGACTTCAAACAAGGTCATCGCTCCAGCCCAGAATACAATCAAACCAGCGTGGGCAACGTGAGCACCCAGTAGTTTGCCAGATAGATTGATTAAACGCGCGTTACCAGACCACCAGGCAAACCCAGTGGATTCTTGGTCGCGTCCAGTGCCGCCTAAGATACTTGGTCTATTAGAGAGCGTTACCACGTGGTAATACCTCCTCAGGGAATACAAATTGTTCGTGGGGTTGATCTTGAGGAGCCATCCAAGCGCGGATACCCTCGTTCAGCAAAATGTTTTTGGTATAGAAGGTTTCAAACTCAGGGTCTTCCGCCGCCCGCAATTCTTGGGAGACGAAATCATAAGCCCGCAGGTTGAGTGCTAAACCGACGATGCCGACGGCGCTCATCCACAAGCCTGTGACTGGCACGAACAACATAAAGAAGTGCAACCAGCGCTTGTTAGAGAAAGCAATCCCGAAAATCTGTGACCAGAAACGGTTTGCCGTCACCATTGAGTAGGTTTCTTCAGACTGGGTTGGATTGAAGGCGCGGAAGGTGTTAGCACCATCACCGTCTTCAAACAAGGTATTTTCGACTGTGGCTCCGTGAATGGCGCACAAAAGAGCACCACCTAATACACCCGCAACACCCATCATGTGGAAGGGGTTGAGTGTCCAGTTGTGGAAGCCTTGCAGGAATAGCAGGAACCGGAAAATTGCTGCCACGCCAAAGCTGGGTGCAAAGAACCAGCTTGATTGTCCCAAGGGGTACATCAGGAATACGCTGACGAATACCGCAATGGGAGCGGAGAAGGCCAGGGCGTTGTAAGGACGGATACCTACTAGACGCGCAATTTCAAATTGCCGCAACATGAAGCCAATCAAACCGAAGGCTCCGTGCAGGGCGACGAATGGCCACAAACCACCCAATTGGAACCAACGGGTGAGGTTGCCTTGGGCTTCTGGTCCCCATAACAGCAATAGGGAATGTCCCATGCTGTCGGCGGGGGTGGATACTGCCACTGTCAGGAAGTTAGCACCTTCTAGATAGGAGGAGGCTAATCCGTGCGTGTACCAAGAGGTGACGAAGGTGGTACCGGTCAGCCAACCGCCTAGTGCTAGGAAGGCGCAGGGGAACAATAGTATCCCTGACCAACCTACGAATACGAAGCGATCGCGCTTGAGCCAGTCGTCTAGAACGTCAAACCACCCTCTACTGGGGGCGCGTCCAACTGCGATGGTCATCGGACTAAAATCCTCTTTTTTTACTTAAATTGCAACGTTTCTAAGGCAGTGCGGAGAGTCAGTGTAACCGACTGCCGTGAGGAATTAACGTTTTTTTTTGACAATCTCAACAGCATGAAAGCAACTGAGATTCTGAGAGCTTGCTGATTAATTAAATCAGCATTTCTCTTTCTTTATGCCATTACACGTACCATCGGCTAGTAATCTAGCTTGTGGTAACTTAATGATTCTTAACTTATCACACTAGTCAGGGTTTTTGCCTGATACACAGAAGCAAATCAGGTATGAAACACGAACCTTATAAATAATATGAATATCAGAAATTTTACAATTTGACACAACTTTTCTCAGAAATCTAACAAAATTTAGTCAAGATGGACGTAGCTGGGTAACTCATTCCCAAGATGTGAAAAACAGGCAGGGAAAGGGGAGCAGAGTGGAAAGGGAGAAAGAATTTTTGTCAGCGATTGAGTAAAGAAATTATATAACGTGCTCTAGCAAATTATATGGGTAGCAAGAACTAGGGAGAAGCGCAGTTGAATTTTTGTCAACAATGTTTGGTAAAATGTGGATGGTTACTTCACCGCCACGGTCGTTGATACACCTCTCGAAAAACTATGTGAAACGTTAGACAACGGGAAAGAAAGTTGGCAAATCTTGACTAATACAAATAGCCTAAGTGGTTTGTCCCATAGTGCAAGCAAGCCATCATCATCCGGGACAGTAAAATTTGTAGGGTACAGGGTAAAAATTTATAGTCTGCGGTAAAGTATCCCGTGGACTTAAAATATAGCTCTCAATGCCTCCTAAGCAATCGCCGGATTGGCACAGAGAGCCACCACTTTATGCAAGAGCATTCAGTGTGCGAGTATGTCACAGCGAGTATCTCACGGGCAATGGTAGTTCAATGACGGCATCAACAACGATTAACAAAGGCGATCGCCTCCTGCATCAAAATGTTCTCGGTTCTCGTCGGTTCAGTAACTACTGGTGGGCAACTATCGTTACGCTGGGAGCAAGCGGCTTTTTATTAGCCGGGATATCCAGTTATTTAAAAGTTAATTTACTCATAGTTTCTGATCCAACTCAACTGGTATTCATCCCCCAAGGATTGGTGATGGGGTTATATGGCACTGCTGGCTTGCTATTAGCCACATACCTGTGGCTAGTAATCTTATTGGATGTAGGTGGCGGTTACAACGAATTTAATCAGGAAACTGGCACAATCAAAATATTCCGTTGGGGATTTCCTGGCAAAAACCGCCGAATTGAGATTGATAGCCGCATAGAAGATGTGCAATCTGTGCGAATAGCAGTCAAAGAAGGTCTTAATCCCATTCGTGCACTCTATCTACGCATTAAGGGTCGGCGAGATATACCCTTAACACGGGTTGGACAACCGTTATCTTTAACAGAGTTGGAAACAGAAGGCGCAAAATTAGCCCGCTTTTTGGGAGTGTCATTAGAAGGACTTTAATTTGGTATGGGGCATTGGGCATTGGGAATGGGGGATGAAGAAAAATAAATAATGTTTTGTTTGCTCCCTCATGACCCGCTACCTCCTCATCTTCCCCCACTTTCCACTCCCCAATGCCCCTCAAAACGATAAGATACTCTGGTTAAATCAGTAACTGGCAATGCGGTTAAAAATTTCACAATTTTTGCTTTCTCTTGTGATCATCAGTGTCTTGATGTTGGGAGGATGTTCAACACAGCAAGTCGCTTCTAATAAATCTTCTCCAACCTCGACAGCTACCTCGACCACAAGCGAGGCTGGTACTAAGACAACTACTGAAGCAACATCTGTATCTCAAACTAGTAGTGAGAGTATTCCTGGAATAACAGATTTACCAAGGCTCGAAGGTAAGGCTACTGTAGTGCTCACGGTTAAAGGCTCACCGATTACTATCGAAGTAGACGGTACTGATGCCCCCATTACAGCTGGCAACTTCGTAGATTTAGTGCAAAAGGGTGTGTACGATGGTTTAGCTTTCCATCGAGTTGTGCGCGACCCCCAACCGTTTGTAGTTCAAGGGGGCGATCCCCAAAGCAAAGACCCAAAAGTTCCAGCAGATAGACTAGGAACAGGTAGCTATATTGACCCAAAAACGGGAAATGCTCGTTATATACCTTTAGAAGTTAAGGCTAAAGGTTCAGATACTCCGACTTACAATAAACCATTTGATGCTACTGCTCAACCTGTCGTATTGCCCCATAAGCAGGGTGCAGTAGCGATGGCGCGATCGCAATCACCAGACTCCGCTTCTGCCCAGTTTTACTTTGCTTTAGCGGATCTAGCCTTCTTGGATGGTAACTACGCCGTGTTTGGCAATGTCACTCAAGGCCTTGATGTAGTCAACAAAATTCAGCAAGGCGATCGCATTGACTCTGCTAAAGTTACCCAAGGTGCTGAAAATCTGAAAACACCAGGGCAGTAGACGAGCAGAGGGAGAATACTACTCTGACAATTCAGTCCATGTGGAAAAGTGCACTCAAAACCTAACCCCCTTCCCGACGCGGAAAGGGAGAAATTCAAAGTCTCTCTCCTAAAAGGCTACGGTGTACACACAAGTCTTAAAAACCTAGCTTGATAAGGCTTGACTCGTTCCCAGTCTCCGACTGGGAATGCATTCATTGAGTCTCTGACTCAATATCTGACTGGAGGCGGCAGCCCCTAATAATCCATTCCCATGCAGAGCATGGGAACGAGAGAAATCCACCTTTTTCGCCTGGAAAATGGCTCTGGGTCTACTTGTGTGTATACCGTAGCCTAAAAGGAGAGAGAAATAGAGGTGAGGTTTTCCAGATACCGTGAAAAGTCAGAATAACTATTAACTCCTAAATTAGTGAAGGTTTGTGTTACTGGTATTGGTCTAGTTTCCGCCTTGGGTGGAAGCTTAGAGGATAGCTGGCAAAATTTGCTAGCAGGTAAATCTGGAATTCAGTTGCATCAACCATTTCCAGAAATTACACCAATTCCTTTAGGTTTAATCGGTCAACAACCATCTGAATTGACAATGTTAACTAAGATGGTTGTTGCTTTTGCTTTGCAAGATTCTGGGTTAGTTTTACCTTTAGCTGATTGTGCTGTAGTCATTGGATCAAGTCGCTCTTATCAAGCGTCTTGGGAAATTATGGCTCGGCAAATGTATGAAGAAGCGGCAAATTTGCCCGTGTCCTCTTTTGGAAATTGGCTAAATACATTACCTCACATGAATGCGATCGCAGCTGCACGACAAATCGGTGCATCTGGAATGGTTTTAGCACCGATGGCAGCTTGTGCAACTGGAATTTGGGCAATCGCCCAAGCAGCTTTGCTTATACAAACTGGGCAATGTCAACAGGCGATCGCTGGCGCAGTGGAAGCACCAATTACACCCCTAACTTTGGCTGGGTTTCAGCAGATGGGTGCTTTGGCAAAAACTGGCGCTTATCCCTTTGATTTGCACCGGGAAGGCTTAGTGTTGGGCGAAGGCGCAGCTGTGTTTGTCTTAGAATCAGCAGAGTTGGCAAAGCAGCGTCAAGCAAAAGTGTATGGTGAAATTCTCGGTTTTGGCTTAACTAACGACGCATATCATAGTAATTCACCAGAACCTGAAGGGAAAAGTGCGATCGCTGCCATCAAACAATGTCTAGAACGTAGTTGTCTGACACCAGCCGATATTGATTATATTCATGCTCATGGCACAGCTACCCAGCTAAATGACCAGATGGAGAGCATGGTCATCCAGCGTTTGTTTCCCCAAGGCGTGGCAGTTAGTTCTACAAAAGGAAGCTCAGGTCATACACTAGGAGCATCTGGAGCCTTAGGCGTGGCTTTTTCTCTCATGGCATTAAAGCATCAGATAATACCACCTTGTGTAGGATTGCAGCAGCCAGAATTTGATTTGGAAATCGTTACGGCAGCACGTCTCAGTAAAATTAGCCAAGTATTATGTTTGAGTTTTGGCTTTGGGGGGCAGAATGCAGCGATCGCGTTGGCAAGGTAGAAACTTGTAAGTTTAACTATCTGACCGACATAATATATAAGTTTTACTTAAGTATTTGTTTTTAATGTATAAGCACCCTGTTTTGCATCCATAGCAGGATATAAAATATAAAACTGTAACAAAAACTACAAAATTTCTACTTTCCCAAAAAAAAGGATAAGCTAGTTACATATGATATCCGGTTCGCAAAGATACCGTGATTAGGAGAAAATTTTATGATTTCAAAATCTCTGTTGCTGCCAGAACCTGCTTCTCCAGCGCACATATGTCCATTTGACCAGGCCTGTAGCTACTTAGAAGCGGCAGCTAAAGAATTAAATTTAAATCAGGGTGTGCTGGAAATTCTCAGCCACCCGCGTAAGGTTGTCACGGTTTCCATTCCCGTGAAATTAGATGATGGGGAAATACGGGTTCTTGCTGGACATCGCGTGCAGCACTCTGATGTTTTAGGCCCCTACAAAGGCGGAATTCGTTACCATCCGGCTGTGACACTACGTGAAGTATCCGCTCTAGCAATGCTGATGACCTGGAAATGTGCTTTGTTAGGTATTCCTTACGGTGGTGGCAAAGGTGGCATTCCCATAGATCCAAAACGCTACAGTGTTGGCGAATTAGAGCGAATCACCCGCCGTTATATCAGCGAGTTGATTAAAGACATTGGGCCTGCCGTAGATATTCCTGCCCCAGATATGGGTACTTCTGCCCGTGAGATGGCTTGGATGATGGACACTTACTCTGTGAATGTCGGTCATGCGGTACCAGGGGTTGTAACTGGGAAACCACTTTCTATTGGTGGTTCCCTGGGAAGGGAAATGGCAACCGGACGTGGCGTGATGATTATTGTCCGTGAGGCGCTGGCACAGCAAGGTAAATCTTTGGCAGGAGTGCGAGTAGCTATTCAGGGTTTCGGTAACGTTGGTAGTGCCGCAGCAGAATTACTACATCAAGCAGGCGCGAAAATTATCGCTGTTTCCACAGGTGCTGGGGGAGTATTTTCCGAAGTCGGTCTTGATATTCCCAAGTTGAAAGTCTACGCTGCTGAAAATCGCAAGAGTATTATGGGCTTCCCCCAATCTGTACCAATTAGCAATGCAGATTTATTAACTTTACCCTGCGATGTCTTAATACCAGCCGCTTTGGAAAACCAAATCACTGAAGAAAATGTGCATCAGGTGCAGGCGCAAATTGTAGCAGAAGCGGCTAACGGCCCGGTTACTCTTGAGGCTAACTTAGTGTTAGAGGCGCGGGGTGTGACAGTGCTACCGGACATCTTGGCGAATGCTGGGGGTGTGGTAGTCAGTTATTTGGAGTGGGTGCAGGGCCTTTCCTACGTATTTTGGGATGAGGAGCGCGTTAACCGCGAAATGGAGCATTTGATGGTACAAGCTTACCATCGAGTAATTCAGCAGTCGGAGGTGCGCCAAATTCCTCTGCGATTAGCTGCTTACACTTTAGGGGTGGGTAGAGTGGCGCAGGCGCTAACTGACAGAGGTCTTTATCCTTAAGATTTTATACTTAGTTGTTCACGGGGCAGAATAGATCATTGTTGGCAGTAACTATACTTCCACCGTCATTGATTTATCTGCCTTTTTTTGTTGAGCGATCGCTAAAAAATAACTAGTACTAAACGTCTTCGATATCACAATAATAAGCTTAGTATATATAGCAAGCAAACTCAAAAAAAGACGTTATTAATTCTTCAAGCAAATTTTTGACTATTCACGCGTTTTTTTGCAACACAACTTTCTTTACCAACGTCATTGATTAGAAATGCGACTTATACCAATTACTTGTGAGGTTGCTCCAGAACTTGGGCTTAAGTTCCAAGTTTGACTAAGGTTGATTTTGTCCAGTCTCCCAAAGAATTGGTATTAGTAATTATTATTTTTAGACTGAGAAGTTTGGTTATGATCACGTTTTTTGACTGGCGAAAACCTTTAGCGATAACTGCAACGCTTTCGTTGACACTGACAGCATATCCTGCTGGTTCTACTATTCCTACATCACTCCAGCATTCAAGTAAATACCAACTTGTACAGGCCCCAGATAACTGCCGTCGAGTTGAGACTAATGGTGATAATCTCAATATCCGGTCTAGTCCAGATGGTGAAATTATTGGAACATTGCGTAATTACTCACTTGTAATTATTGAAAATAGTAATTATTCAGGTACTTGGATACCAATATCATCGCCGCAGTCTGGCTATGTATCTGCCACTTATCTCAAGCCATGTGGGCAGCCAATACCTCCTTCACAAACAACTTCTCAAACAGATAATTGTCGCAAAATTTTTGTAGGAGGAGTTCTACGCGTAAGGCAAGCACCCTCTATTAACAGTCCTATTCTTGGAGTTCTACAAAGTGGTCAGCAAGTAACAATTAAAAATCGTGGAAAAGATGGTTGGGTACCAATTTCATCCCCTGTGAGTGGATATATTCCCTCAATAGTCCTCAGCAGTTGTACATAAATTACGACAGATGTGGTTCAAATAAATGAAAACTCCTATCCAATTCTCTCGTAATTCATCATCTTGAATTGTCGCGGTGCGTTAGACAAAACGTCTAACGCACCTACGATTAATGGATAATTTATTATTTGATATCGCCTTATTTGGTCAAGAATACTTCAACCTATCTTACGACTGTCCAGAAGGTGCAGCAGCGTGAATTAGGTCTGGCTTATCATCAACAGGAGGACGCTCAATAGTTTGAGCCGATGTGGGACGTTGATGGCGTAGTTTACCGCCGCAGGCATCGCGAGTTTGAATCTGCACAGGTTGATGCGTCTCAATTGACTGGTAAAGCGCTTGAATGATAGAAACATCAATCAACCCTTCCGTCCCAGATGGCTCTGGGTCTTTATCTTCGAGAATACAATCAGAGAAGTAGATAAATTCAGCTGCTAATTGATCGTGATCCTCAAAGGTACGCTCTTGGGTTTCACCATTAATTGTCAAGTAGTGCTTCAGTTCTCCCTGCCAAGCATAAGCAGGTTTTACTTGTAAATCGCCTTGATTACCTACAATTTGATAGGTTGAAACATTTGCCGCTCCAAAACTACAGGTAAATGTTGCTAATCGCTCATTGGGGAAACGCAAGATGACGCTAGTCATTTCTTCCACTTCACTGAAGCGTTGTTCTCCCTTATTGGCAGCTACAGCAAATACTTCAATTGGTTCATCTTGAAATAGATAACGTGCAGCATTAATGCAGTAGATGCCAATATCATAGAGCGTCCCGCCACCTGTGACATCTCGTAAACGAATATTCCCTTCTTCTACTTGCTGAGTAAAAACTGAGTTGAAAATCCGTGCTTCACCAATTTGCTTTGAACGCACAATTTCGACTGCTTGTAAATTGGCTTCTTCTAAATGTAAACGGTAGGCAATCATCAGCTTGACATTATTGTCATTGGCAGCTTTAATCATTGCCTCACATTCTTGTTCAGTCACTGCCATTGGCTTTTCACATAACACATGAATTGCCTGATTAGCAGCCCGTATAGTGTAGTCGCAATGCAAGTGATTGGGCAGCGCAATATAAACTGCATCAACCTCACCGCTTGCCAGACAGTCCTCATACTCCTCGTAGGAGTAAGTATGCTCAATACCATACTTTTTGCTCAGTTCTTCGTTTTTAGTGGGGTCATCTGAAACCAGTGCCACTAATTCTGAGTTTTCGGCGTGGGCAAACGAAGGTAAGGCAGCTTCTTGGGCAAACCAACCTAAACCAACAACGGCGTAACGAATTTTGCGCTTACCATTTGTAGCAGTCATTTTTCTACTCTCTGAATGAAGAAATACTCTGGTGATTTAAATGCACTAATTACGTGCTAATTATGGTTATTTTTTTATGAAACCTCTTGAAAAAATGCATTATTACATTGCTAATGCAGCTTCTATATCTGGCATCAATTTAGCTTTAGCTTCCTGAAACTCTTGTCCCAATTCAATTAGCTCTTGCTCATCCATACATTCGCGCACAGCATTAAAAATTTCGCTTTCTTCTTCTTCTATATGATGAGCAAGTGTTTCCTTTAATTCACTCATTTTTTCTTTAAACTCAGAGTCAGTAGGCTTCAGTGCCTTAATCTCTTCTAAAATCACTGAAACTTCTTCATGTTCTTCTTCAGCTTCTTCAACATATTGTTCAGTTTCTTCATATTCTCGCAAAGCTGGGTAGAAGACTAATTCTTCAGTTCTTGCATGTAAGCTCAAGGCTATATAGATTTGATTGAATTGCTCAACCAATTTTGCGCCCTTAGCTTTTTCTGCTTCTGCAAAAAGTTTCTCAACTTGGCGATGCTCTGCTTCAATTAATGAAAGAATGTCTGTTGCTTTAGTTTTAGCCATTTTTCCCCTCAGTAATAATCAATTTATAGGGCTGAGAATTTGGAGCTTGAGGAATGGGATCTCGTATATTCTCAATGACTTGGTAAATTAAAACCTCATTCTTTCAGTAAGCTTTAGTTTAGACTTAAGGAATATTTGCGGTATTGCACTCTAACTGAAATTCATAACCTCGGCATGATGGATACTGAGTATGTAGCGTTATCAGCCAAAGGCTACGATCTAAATATTGAATGCCTGCCAGTTGAAGATTCCCACAAATTTGGTGCAGCCTCACAAAGAAGTGGTGCGATTTGGCAAATATGATCATTAAATACTCAACTTGATGTGCGCTTAAACGCGATCGCCTACATAAGTACTGCTTTGTATCCAAAATAGATCAGAAAATAAGTGCAAATACTTTTTAACTTTATTTAGTCGTGTTGCACAGTCTGCTTTTTATCATAACTATACGTAACCACCCATTGCTTCTCTACCAAACCCGATTAAAATAAATACGCAACTTGGGCTTCCATAGGAGTTATCCAGCCGTGCAGCCGGACTTAATAGGCTTGGAAATTAGTAAGGGGGAACTGAGACGTTTAACTGGGTTCGATCCAGAAGACGTTTTTCGACCCTCTGTTTTGCGAGATAGTAAGAAGCGATTAGGGTTTTTAATCAATGAAATGCTAGTGACGCTGGCGCTAACGCCAATAATTGTTGGTTTTGTTTATGCGTTTATTATTCTGCCAACAATTGGTTCTTCAATTCGACTAGGAATTCTTTTACTAATTTTAGTGCCAATGCCGATATTAGTGGGGCGATGGCTGTGGCGGCAGTTGACCTGCCCCGAAGGACTGACAATACTTTTAGATGAAGTTGATAAATATCATGACTTGATCAGCGCCATAGATATTAATGACCAATTGGCAGCATCAGGAAACGTAGAAAGCAGTTTCCATGACCGAGATCAAGTAACCGCCGCCCTGCAACTGATTAGAGAAGATTTAGTCCGCGCTCTGAAAACGGAACGAATTTTGCGAGATAATAAAAAATTGCTTGCTAATAACCAAGAGTTATTTGTGAATAATTTAGCCAGTCTGCAAGCTTTACAAGTTAGTAGTCAAGCAGGCGAATATGCTCAACTGCTAAATCAATCATTGCAAATTGCGATCGATGTGCAAGCAGAAATCAGAAAATTGCACAAAGGCTGAGTAGAGTTTTTCTTTGCTGATGACTTTTTCAAAAAACAATCGCCCCGTTGACTTAAATGAGCAACAAACCCAAAATAATTGTCTTGGATGATGACCCTACAGGTTCTCAAACAGTCCACAGCTGCTTGCTGCTAATGCACTGGGATGTAGACACTCTACGCAGCGGGTTGCAAGATGATTCACCGATTTTCTTTGTGCTGACTAATACTAGATCGCTAACGCCAGAGTCAGCTGCATCTATCACCAAAGAAGTTTGCCAGAACCTGAAAATCGCTTTAAATGCTGAAGGAATCGACGATTTTCTGATTGTCAGCCGTTCTGATTCTACTTTGCGGGGACATTATCCCATTGAAACTGATGCGATCGCACAAGAACTCGGCCCTTTTGATGCTCATTTTCTTGTACCAGCTTTTTTTGAGGGTGGACGCATCACTCGTGACAGTGTTCATTACTTGATTATTGGTGGTGTACCTACCCCAGTGCATGAAACTGAGTTTGCCCGTGATTCAGTCTTCAGCTACCATCACAGTTACTTACCCAAGTATGTCGAAGAAAAGACTCAAGGACGAATTAGTGCCGAAGCTGTAGAAAGGTTTCTCCTAGCTGATATTCGCGCTGGTAGTTTGGAGAGCTTGTTACAACTCAATGGTAATAAGTGCGCTGTTGTGGATGGTGAAACTCAAGATGATCTCAACCGCTTTGCAGTAGACATATTAGCAGCAGCAAGTCGAGGGAAACGCTTTCTGTTTCGCAGTGCAGCAAGTATTTTAACGTCTTTAGCCGCTTTACCACCGCAACCCATTGCCGCCGAAAACATGGCGCAGTACGTGCGACAAGGCAAACCAGGTGCGGTAATTGTTGGCTCCCATGTGAAAAAGACTACTCAGCAATTAGAGGCGCTGTTACGAGTAGAAGGAACAGTGGGAATTGAAGTAAATGTAGCGCGATTACTTGATGATGGGGCAAATCAATCTGCGGCACTGCTAACTGAAATTCAGGAAAGTACACGGGCGGTACATGAGGCTGGCAAAACACCAGTAGTTTATACTAGCCGTCAGGAACTGAGTTTTAAAGATGTCAACACCCGATTAGAATTTGGGGCAAAAGTTTCAAGTTTATTGATGGATATTGTGCGGGGTTTACCATCTGATATAGGATTCTTAATCAGCAAAGGTGGTATTACCTCAAACGATGTCTTGAGTACTGGACTAGCTTTAACTTCAGCCCGCCTACTCGGTCAAATTTTAGCTGGTTGTTCAATGGTGTTAACGCCATCCGATCATCCCCAGTTTCCTGATTTGCCTGTGGTGCTGTTTCCAGGTAACGTCGGCGATGCTGATGCGTTGGGGACAATTTATCAGAGGTTGACCAAAACAGTCTAGAGTGTTTAGTGAAAATAAAAATAATTCCGAACTACAGCGGATTGCAAGTTAGTGAGGTACAGTATTTTGGTCTGCAAGCCAGATAAAAAGCCTTTTTTATTACAGCATTTTTCAGGTATTTAAACCACGACTGAGACGGTGAATGGAAAGTAGGAAGTGATGTAATTCAATTACTTGATAAAACGCTGTAACTCCTCCTGTCTCCTGCCTCCTGCCCCCGACCTCCTAACTCCTAACTCCAATCTCCGCACTTTCTTACCTGACACTGATCTAATATTGGTAATTATTCGGAGTGTCCCTTGTCTTTTGGCTAGTACTGCATGACTTCTGATTCTGCGATTCCCAATCTAAAGTCAAATTCTGCACTTCCTAATGCAGAACCAAACTCTATCCATTCCGAGGTAGAGGTAAATCCTACTGTTTCTGATGTAGAGTCAGATTCTATCCTCCCGGATGCGGAGTTAAAATCTGTCCTTCTTTATTTAAAATCAAATACTGTCCTTGAAGATGTCAAGTCAAATCCTGCTAACCCTGATGTAGAGTCAAATACTGATACGGCATCAGATTTTATCCTTACTGATTCAAATCCTAATGAGTCAGCATTACCAGGGCATCGCGTAAATGACAATACTCAAGTCCAGTTAAAAAGTAAGGAGGGACGACTTTTATTAATTTTGCCCCCGGAATCTCAAGTATCTGCCTCAGAACTCAGTTGGTCTGATATTTGGCAACAAATAAGACAGCGTTTGAATGCAGGCGATCGCTTTCGGATATCTAATACTCCTGTGCATCTAATGGCACAAGACCGCCTAGTAGATGCCAGACAATTGCAAGAACTCGCCGAGGCTTTGAGTGAAGTCCAACTCCGGCTCATATCTGTCTCGACGAGTCGTCGGCAAACTGCGATCGCAGCCGTAACATCCGGGTATTCTGTAGAACAACTACAGCCCGTAACTTCCCTGAGTTCAGAGCCAACGGCTACAGCCATACCCCAAGCAGATGCCCTCTATTTAGAAATGACAGTCCGCTCTGGAGTAGAAATTCGTCATCCTGGTACAGTAATTCTCTTGGGAGATTTAAATCCAGGTGGTATTGTAATTGCAGATGGAGATATTATCATCTGGGGCCGCCTACGTGGAATTGCTCATGCTGGTGCTGGAGGCAATCATGAGTGTCTGATTATGGCCTTGCAAATGGAACCAACCCAATTGCGGATCGCAGATGCTGTAGCTAGGGCACCAGAAAAACCGCCAATGCAGTTTTCTCCAGAGGTGGCACATATTACGCCCCAAGGAATTCGCATCGCTAGGGCTACTGATTTTTCCAGAAACCAATTCACCAAGAGCAATCAAGAGCCATAAATATTTACTTAAAGGATGAAGTAGATAAGGATGAAATAAAACAAATATTAATGCCTCGCCCTCATCAGGGAGAACAGATATTTCTTCATACTTGATACGATACTTCATACTTTATACTGCAATTTACTGTTTTATATTTTCTGAACCCTTATTGACCGTATTTCTATCATGACTCGCATTATTGTGATTACCTCCGGCAAAGGAGGAGTGGGTAAAACCACAGTTTCAGCAAATCTGGGCATGGCTTTAGCCAAAATGGGACGTCAAGTTGCCTTGGTTGATGCGGATTTTGGTCTGAGAAATTTGGATTTGCTGCTAGGGCTAGAAAACCGCATCGTCTATACTGCGGTGGAAGTTTTAGCCAGAGAGTGCCGTTTAGAACAAGCTTTGGTGAAAGATAAGCGCCAACCCAATCTCGTACTCCTGCCGGCAGCCCAAAATCGCTCCAAAGATGCAGTCACGCCTGAACAGATGAAGTTGTTGGTGAATGCACTGGCACAAAAATATCAGTATGTGATCATCGATAGCCCCGCCGGCATTGAAAATGGCTTTAAAAATGCGATCGGCCCAGCAAAAGAAGCACTAGTTGTCAGCACACCAGAAATTTCCTCAGTTCGTGACGCTGACCGGGTAGTGGGGTTACTAGAAGCACAAGGTATCAAGCGTGTTCATTTAATAATTAACCGCATCAGACCCGCAATGGTGCAGGCAAATGATATGATGTCAGTGCAAGATGTTCAGGAACTTCTCGCCATTCCCCTGATCGGGGTAATCCCTGACGACGAGCGTGTTATTGTATCTACCAATCGCGGCGAACCCTTAGTGTTAGCGGAAAATCCCTCTTTAGCTGCCACAGCCTTTGAGAACATTGCTCGTAGATTAGAAGGGGAAAGTGTCGAATTTCTGGAGATCGACTCGTCCCAAGACAGCATCTTCGCCCGTCTACGAAGGTTGTTGTGGACAAAGATTGTTTAACTTACTTTTCCAGTCTCCGCCCCAGACCTATTCGTAATGATTGAACTTCTAGAACGACTTTTTTCTCGCGGTCCTGATAGCAGTCGAACTCAAGTTAAACGTCGCCTGCAATTGGTGATTGCTCACGATCGCGCTGACTTAGATCCTCAAACGTTGGAAAAAATGCGGAAAGAAATCCTAGATGTAGTATGTCGCTATGTCGAAATTGAGACGGAGGGCTTGGAGTTCTCCTTAGAAAGCAACCAACGAACTACAGCTTTAATTGCTAATTTGCCCATCCGCCGGGTGAAGGGTGCTATACCTGAGTGGGAAAGAGGTGATAAGCCTCTGTAGTTTTTATTTTAAGTATTTTTAATTTAGCATTGCTTTTTTCGACAGTTTCGCCCTATTTTCATAAGTTTTAGTTACTAACTTCACAATAGGATTATTAGCATTCCAGGTCACTCGCTTCGCTCGAATTCAAAATTCAAAATTCAATCCCACGACTTAAGCCGTGGACTTGGAACAAGGACACCTTGCGACGCACTTCTCTGCGAGACGCTGCCGCGAACGTGCCGCTACGCTAACGCGCTGCGCGTCTCGGAGCAATTCTTTTTTAAAGTAAGCTCTGTATCCCACAACTAAAGTTTCTAAGTAATTTTTAATTTTTAATTTTCTATTTTTAATTGTTTTGTCATAGTGGATGCCAAGTGTAACGCTGTTTCAATCTCTAAACGGATATTCAGTTGTTAGTTGTAGGTGAATTCTCCGATAAGCTTCATAAATTGAGTACCGAGAGAACTATTTTCTAGTCCATTATTTTAGACTTATCAAAAGCCTAGAAGCAATGCCTACGGCGGTAAACTACGCACGATTGAGAACCAAAAATATTTATCACATAAAAAAATCCCGTTGTTGCCAGTGACCACAACGGGAGTATATAGGATTTTGAATAAACTATCGGTATGCCATTTGTGGACCTGCCCAAATTTCTGTAACCTTTTTACCAAAAGTAATCGGCTGATCTTCGTCTGTTGTAGGTACAGTCTTGCCATCATTAGCAACTTGCATTAGTGGCCAGTTTTCGTCGCCCAATTCACCCGCACGAAATAGCACATGATTCGGTTGCCTTTTACTCCAACCTAACAATACTGCAATTTTTTCATGCTCATCTTCCTCATTAGCAGGAGCAACTGTGTTAGCGTGATTTTTTTGCCGATCCCAAATAACTGCACTATCTGTGGAATCGCCTGTATTAAAAATACCTTCAAACTTACGTGCTAAGAAGCGATCGCCTTTTTCTGACCAGCTAACTGGAACTAATACCCCAATTTTACCACTCGTATCAGTTTCTTCTGATGATGCCGCTTTTACAGCCTTTACCTTTAATAAAGGATCGCTAACAGGAGTAGTTGAAGCCATCACCCACAACTTCTTGCTTTGCATATCTTGGACAAACAGAACGCTGGTAACGCGGCTGTTGTACATTTCGGGTTTTACCTCTAGTTGCACCCGGCTATAAACAGCATATTTCCCATCTGGAGAAACCACGGGTACGCTGCGGTAATGGCGCACTCCTGAACCACCGTTGGAACTAATTGCCTCTTGAGTCGCTGTAATCCATTTCCAAGGAATAGGATGAGGACTACCTATGGGATCTATTTGTTCTGCTTGGGACTCATCACGTGGTTCAGCAACTGGTATTTCCGTCGTTGTAGTTGGTTGTGATTCTCTAAGAGTTGGTGCTACTTGAGTTGCTGTCAAAGATCGAGTAAAAGACTTTTCTCTAAAGAGAGAATTTTCTTGTCCTTTCAAAGACTTGATATTAGCAGCTTTGAGTTTTCGTACTAAATTAAGCTGACTAACAGGAACATCCGTTAATGGTGCGAGTTCAACTGCTGCCAAAGAATCAGGAACAAGTAAATCGCTGTTTGATACAGAACTATCTGTTTGATCCAAAGGCTCAATTTTATCCGCTAGTAATACTTGCGGTTCCTGGACAGCAGTATTTTGTGTTGGTACAGAATCAAATTCTTCTGTTGAGGAGTTGATTTGATCTGTTGTGAATATTTCAGCTATCTCAGGTTCCCCAACTACAGCTATTTCCTTTGATACAGAGTCAGAGCCTCCAGTTATGGAAGTTAGTTTAGCTACTTCGGATCTAACTGGGATCGAGTGACCTGATGCCCCTAGTAAGGGTGCGATCAGTATCACAACGACAACGTAATTGAGAAATGGTTGCGCGCGGAACCATCCTGACAGCAAAAGGGGTTTAAGCATTTGTAGACTCTCTAGAGGGGGCGATCGCTATGTGAGAAGCAATACCTATGCAGCAATGGGGCAGGCGGTAATTATATGTATAACAAGAAACTAAAAGCAATGACTAGATATTTTCTTCAAAGTTTGCAGAGTTTTACAAAAATTAAGTATCATTGTCTACACCTTTACATACCCAGGTACTGAATGTTTTTTGTCAAAAATATGCAAGTATAGTAAATATGCTGAGAACTCAGTAATTACTACACGATGTATAAGGCTGCTGTTGCTATACCCAACCACACCAAAAACAGGTATTAGTTAAGGGAGATTCAAGGTATAGTTTGGGCTAATGAAGCTGCCAACCAAGAGTAAGATAACTCGGCTGTTGGGGATCGTACTAGCGATCGCTAGTACACAGAAAAAAAGCCAAGTTACACACTAATATAAGAGGGCAAACCCTCATAATGGTAAGGTAAACGTGAGGCGTTACGTAAAAAGCTGGGAAAGCAGATGCATAATACATCATACTCAGAAAACACTGCTGTCAGCAACCCAAAGTTATAAACTGCAATCTCAACTACAGAAATAGCTAGAAGACGCAATAGTTTTTTACAGACCCAACTGTATTTAACGCCAATTTTCGGCAAATCAGCAGGAACACAACAAAATTTACTCGGTAGATGCTCTAGCGGCTCGTGACGAGACACCACTAAACTATTAGGTTCACTAAAGACAATGCAGTTTATAGTACCTGTTACACCTGTTAACTTAACTATTGAGTTAATCAAGCAGCCTTTGGTTTCACCAATACGAAAATATTGTACCACCAAACAGCCGATATTATTTACCATTAACTAATGACTAACGATTAACAAGTAATTATTAATGAAAATAGTATTCTTTGGTACACCACAGTTTGCGGTGCCCACGTTGGAAAAGTTATTGAATCATTCAGAATTTGAGGTGTTGGCAGTTGTCACCCAACCAGATAAACGCCGGGAACGCGGAAATAAACTTACTCCTTCACCCATAAAAGCGATCGCTACTGCTCACAACTTACCAGTATGGCAACCTGAGCGGGTGAAAAAAGACACTGAAACTTTAACCCAACTCAAACAATCAGACGCAGATGTGTTTGTTGTTGTCGCCTATGGACAGATTTTATCGTCAAAAATATTGAAGATGCCAAAGTTGGGCTGCATTAATGTGCATGGCTCAATTTTACCCAAATATCGCGGTGCAGCGCCGATTCAGTGGTGTTTGTATAACGGTGAGAAAGAAACGGGGATCACGACCATGTTGATGGATGTGGGGATGGATACCGGCCCAATGCTACAAATAGCCACTACACCCATTGGATTGCTGGATAATACCCAAGATTTAGCTGAAAGACTAGCTGCGATTGGTGGGGATTTGTTGGTGGAAACTCTGTTGAAGTTGGAACGCCAGGAAATTCAACCAATTCCCCAAGATAATTTAGCAGCTACTTATGCACCTCTGATTCAAAAAGAAGATTATGGTTTGGATTGGTCAAAAAGCGCTATTCAATTACACAATCAAATCAGAGGCTTTTACCCTAACTGCACCGCTACCTTTCGTAACAACCTGTTTAAAATCACCGCTTCTGCTCCCCTTGGTTCTATAGGCGATGTCTGGCGACAAGCCGCTCCGCGTCTACGCGATCTTCCACCAGAATTACAAGAAATAGCACATAAATTACCCAATTTGTCAAACTTATCAGATAAACCGGGAGTTGTAGTGAGCATTGTTAAAGGAATCGGAGCGATCGTCCAAACTGGGGAAGGTTTGTTGCTGTTGCGAGAGGTTCAGCTAGCTGGTAAACGTCCTCAGTCGGGATGGGATTTTGTTAATGGTACCCGCTTAACTGTGGGAGAAGTTTTTGGTGCGGGTAGTTGAGGGAGTTGAGGGAGATAAGGGAGAATAACTGTTAACTTCTAACTGTTAACTTCTAACTTTTCATAAAAGCGGCAAGATTCGCAAGGGCCATCTGGGTTGACTGCACAGCGCATGATTTCTGAATGAGCATTGTAGGAGCAGGTGGCATCGCCAACTACCCAACGTCCCGCTACCAAACTTTTTTCAGATGGTCGTTTAGCCGACTGCACATAAATGGCAATATTATGCAAGCGGTAGCGCCCTGCTCTAAGTTGGTATCGATGGCGGCGTTCTAAAACTGCGTAGGTTTTACCTTCAAAATCGAGATAGTTTCCGGGTTGGGGTGTCCAATCAAGTTGTACTCTACCGAGGGACTCACGCGGATGCGTCAGAATCACCTCGGTTTCTAAAGAGTCTGGCTCCATAAGCTTATGTGATTTGATTTACATTCTAAGGATGGTATTGCAATAGCTTCCTTTAGCTTACCGAATTTAGATTACAATTAATGTTTAACTCTTCTTTGCGAGAAATATACATACAGTAGGGGCGATCTGTGCACCGCTAAAAATTAAGGCAACCAAAAGTCAGGTAGGATAGATTTGCCAAAGTCACGCAAAGTTTGGTTGAGCGATCGCGCCACTTGTATATGCGCTTCATCCTCTTCTACAGCTAAAATCTCAGATGGCTGACCTTCTCCTAAATAAGACACCACCAAATTCGCCGCCTCCAAACCAGTAATATAAGCCTTTTCCTGTGACCAGGAACCATGACTGTTCACAATCCAATCCCCACTCATAAAGACATTTTCAAAACTTGTCTTAGCGGGCAACATATAACGATAACTACCAGGTGCAAAGTGAGTCACCGCTTGAGGCAGACGAATTACACTGCTATCAATGATCTTTGCCCCCCGAAACGCCGGTACACAAGTTGCTAAATAACCCTGAACTATTTGTAAAATCTCCTCATCACTCAAACTGAGAAACTGATTTGCGTGATAAAAATCAGCTTCTATAACTGTTCCTGGCTCATCCCGATATTCATCATGTAGAGCATTCAAATCAAAAAACGTCCAACCTGTACTTGTGTCGAATCCAAAACAAGCATTAGAAGGACGAGGAATATCAATTTTGCGGTCAAACCATAGCCGCGTTGCCAAAACATCAATTGCTCCTAAATTGCTCAAATTACGGAATTCTTCACAGCTTTGTAAACTAGGACTAGTTGAGACAATTTTCTTCATCCCTGTGATCCCAACCGCAAAAATCACTGCATCTGCTTCAATTACTTCATCGCCACAAACCACACCCTTTGCTCGATGATTACTATCAACAATTAAATCTGTAACTCGACGCTTGGGTAACACTCGCGCACCAGCTTTTTCGATACGTTCCACCCAAGGACGAAATATCTTTTCTCCAACAGTTCCCCGACACCAAACTACATCAAAATCCGGTTGATGAGCCAGAATAAAAAAGTAAAGCATCCCTAAAGTTGCTGCGGCTGAACACTGTTCGCCAGGGGCAAACAAGCCCACTAATAACATTGGTTCAAAAGCCTCGCGGTAAAGCCGTGCAGAAACGTTAAAGTCTTTGAACAACTCACGGGCAGTTACAAAATCATAGCGTCGCCAAGCTGCATCAGAATTATCAAAATCAACGACAGCATAAAGTAAAGGCAGGGCGCTGAGACGATCGATTAGTGGCAGCCGCTTAAACTGAGTGTAGAGAAAAGTTCCCAGTGGCGAGGGGAGCCGCGGTAAGTCTTGAAAAATCGGTGATTCAACTTCCAAACCTGCTGGCGAATATTGCGAAGAACGAGTCCAAGTAGTAAAAGGATTAATTCCTAATTCATTGATTAGGGAAAAAATATTTTTGTAAGGATACCAAAAGCCATGAATGCCCGCTTCAACAGATTTGCCGGCTGGTGTTTGCCAACCTGCCACCAATCCACCAGGATAGGGGCCTGCTTCTAGAAGTGTCACATCATAACCTTGTTTTGCCAAATGGTAGGTTGCTCCTAAACCAGCCCAACCAGCACCTATAACTACCACCCGTTTTTGTTGTGACCCTTCTACCATCACAGCCTCCAATTGTTGCAGTCCATCAACTAATGTATACGAACTTGTGTTCTGATCAGGCAATGGGTTGTAACTATAACGATTTTCGTTGGGATGCAATAGGCGCTTTGAGCGCACATCTGTGCGCCCATACCATATCCCATTGAACTTAAAATAGCTATAGACTTTGAAAAAGGCTCAAGGCAAGCGGTTGAGTAAAAATCACTTGCGGTTAATGCTGAGTTGAGAGTATAACAGAAAACAGACTTAACTATTCATGAGGAATAATCATAATGAGTCAATTAGCAGATGTAAAATTTAGTCTGAATGACTTTGAATTACGAGATGGCATTTATTTTCCTAGCGATTATGAACAGTTGAATAATACTCAACATAAAAAAACATGGGACGCAATCGGGAAAACATATTATGGTTCCCAAAAAATTGAAAAGATTGCAGATACATCGCCCATTAAACAAGATTACACTCTGCTAACTGGCACACCTGGAGGGACTTGGAACAAATTTCCATTGAATAAATCTGTTGGCTCTATTCTAGAGATTGGTTCTGGTTATGGTCGCGCACCTTTGCATCTCTCGAAAGCGAAAAATCTGAGATGTGAAAAATATTATGGAATTGATATTTCTGAGCCTTTGTTGCGGCGGTTAATTAAGGTTAAACAAGAATATAATTTTTTTCCAGAGGCTGAATTTAACTTGATTTGCACTTCTGCTGAAATATTGCCTTTAGAAGATAATTCTATAGATTTGGTAATTTCTAACTGCGTTTTTATGCATATACCAGATGCACAATTAAGAAGTTTGTTAGCTGATATATCTCGTGTACTAAAACCTGGTGGAATTTTTGTTTTTAATCATTCCTTTCACAATAAGTCTTGTCCTTCTCATATTATCCACAATTTTATCAGAAGGCTGAATCCATTTGTGAGAAATCCAGTTTATCTCAAGCAATATTCTGCTACTGAAATAAATGAAATGTTAGCGACTGCTGGCATCCAAACTAAGTGCCCACAATACATCGTCGAACCAACGCAAGAATATGCAATTTTGCCGGAAACCATTAAAGGAATTCCAGTGCCCTTTGCTAATGCTATTAACAGAAGTCTTAAACCATCAGATGCTTTAAAAGAAACTTTGGCCTATGGTTTTAGTGCCTACAGCACGAAACTGGACTAATTAAAAACTATCTTGTTATCATTAGTATTCGACAACCTAAAATTGCTGGGTAAGAGTGGGAAGTAGAGACGCGATTCATCACGTCTCTATGGAGTCAGGAAATTACAAACTTTTTACCCCGCAAAGTAGCCAAAGTGCAAGATTTTTTTATTAACTGAATACAAAGAATCTACAGAGGCATAACATTGTTGTGCCTTTGTTTTTGCAAGAAAACCTTTTAAACAATAAAATCTAAAAGTGTAGATACGTTTGTAGTATCTTGCACAACAGCAATTAGGTCACTATTTCTGTAAATCAGGGTATCTAAGGCTGCGGTACCGATGAAATTAGAGGTTTTTTGAAGACTGTAAGCATTGATACTACCACCAATCCTAATTTTGTCACCTTCCGATCGCTTGAAGTCTGTGATGATGGCATATCCACTACCCAAATAATCAATGTTGGTGCTAAAAGATCCATTAAAACCAAGGCTGAATGTATCCGTCCCAGCACCGCCAGTATACCTGTCAATTTCGCTACTATCACCGCCGTAGCCACTCAAGAAATCATTGCCTGCACCACCAAGCATTGTGTCATTTCCACGTCCGCCGTACAGCAGATCGTTACCATCTTGACCACTCAAGTAATCATTACCTGCGGGAGTACCGCTACCATTAGTGATTTCGTCACCAAAGAGGACATCACCACCTATTCCACCATAAAGTGAGTCATTACCAGTTCCACCGATCAGGTTATCGATGCCATCACCACCGTAAATATAATCGTTCCCACCTTTACCTTGAAGGTAATCGTTTCCTCCCAAACCACTCAGGAAATTTGAGTATTCATTTCCTGTAATCTCATTGTTGAGGTTGTTGCCAATGCCATAGTAAGCAGTATTTGCATACAACAATGTTAAATTCTCCAGGTTTGCCCCTAGAGTGTAGCTAGAATAGGATAGAACCGTATCAGTTCCCTCGTTAGTATATTCAGTAATCGTGTCAGCCGTATCTCCTGTTTGTGCAGAAATCAGGTAAGTATCATTACCTGTTCCACCAAGTAAAATATCTGTGCCTGCTCCACCCCATATAAAGTCATCACCTGCTTCACCAAAAATAACATCGTTGCCATTGTCTCCAAAGAGGTAATCTTTGCCTGCACGGCCTAAGATGGTATCACCGCCCTCACCGCCATAAACATAGTCATCTCCCTCTCCAGCATCGATGATGTCGTCTCCGCCTTTGCCATAAATGTTATCGTTGCCTGCATAGCCAAAAATGGAGATGTCAGCGGATTCAGTACCGTTTAAATTGTCATTACCAGAAGTGCCGTAGATAGCAGCCATAAATAATCTCTTTTGCTATTTTTCTTAGGACTTACGCAAATGTAATATCTTTTTCGTAGAGGTTTTTCAGGGCGGAGTCTTTGCCTTTGCTATCCCATAACAGAAAATACATCTGCCAGTTGCGTGAGTCTTAACATATTCTTTCTCCAATACAAGTATTCTGTTTTTCAGATTTTCTTCATTGTTCGTAATCTAATTGATCAAGTTTTACCAACTTTTAGAGGTTAAAGTTGGTAAATTAGGGATTAATTGAGCTAATTCTTCCCTACGCAACTATGCCATTGGATTTATCGCCTCTTTGGATATCACTCAAAACTTCATTACTTGCCACATTTATCACTTTCTTCTTGGGTATTGCTGCTGCCTACTGGATGCTGGGATATCGTGGCAAAGGTAAATCATTGATTGAGGGTATCTTTATTGCGCCACTGATTTTACCGCCCACAGTTGTAGGCTTCTTGTTGCTGCTATTTTTTGGCAAAAATGGCCCTGTAGGGAAACTCATGCAGGCTTTTGACTTCACCATTGTCTTTACTTGGTATGGTGCTGCGATCGCAGCCACAGTAGTTTCTTTCCCATTAATGTATAAAACTGCACTGGGAGCCTTTGAACAAATAGATGGTAATCTGCTGCGAGTAGCTAGAACCCTTGGTGCAACTGAAGCCACAATCTTTTGGCGCATCAGTTTTCCCTTAGCGCTACCCGGCATTGTAGCTGCCACAATGCTAGCTTTTGCCCGTGCTTTGGGAGAATTTGGTGCGACATTGATGCTGGCTGGTAACATTCCCGGACAAACACAGACAATCCCAATGGCGATTTATTTTGCTGTGGAAGCGGGAGCGATGAACGAGGCATGGTTTTGGGCGATCGCAATTATGGTGATTTCTCTATCTGGAATTATTGCAGTCAACTTCTGGCAAGAATGGAGGGATAAGAAGAGGGGAGCAGGGAGCAGGAAGACGGAAGCGGGGGGAGAAATTCTATATACTCCGCACTCTAACTTTGAATCTGGTGGATTATTTATCAATATTGAAAAAATACTTCCTAGCTTTCATTTAAAAATTGCTTTCACTAGTGATGAGCAACCTTTGGGATTATTGGGGGGTTCTGGTGCAGGTAAGAGCATGATTTTGCGCTGCCTTGCGGGGATAGAAACGCCCACAATCGGGCGCATAGTTTTAAATGACAGAGTTCTATTTGACTCAGAAAAAGGAATTAATGTACCCAGCCGCGATCGCCGCATCGGTTTTTTAGTGCAAAATTATGCTCTCTTTCCGCACATGAGTGTGGCGCAAAACATTGCTTTCGGCTTGTCCAAAAAATTATCTGCTGGTAGTATTCGGGTGCAGGTAGAACAGCAACTAATAGCGATGCAGTTGCAGGGATTAGGCGATCGCTATCCGCACCAACTTTCAGGCGGTCAACAACAACGGGTAGCCTTGGCAAGAGCTTTGGCAAGTCAACCGGAAGCGTTACTTTTGGATGAGCCATTTTCCGCACTTGATACCCATTTACGTAGCCAATTAGAACAGCAAATGACAGAAACTCTAGCTGGCTATCAAGGTGTGACTCTATTTGTCACTCATAATATGGAAGAAGCTTATCGGATTTGCCCGAATCTGTTGGTATTGGAGCATGGTAGATCTGTTCACTATGGCAGCAAACATGATATTTTTCAGCATCCTACTACCGTTAGTGTTGCCCAACTTACCGGATGTAAAAACTTCTCTCGCCTTATTCTCCAGTCGTCGCAACAAGTGGAAGCAATTGACTGGGGTTGTACTCTTCAAGTAATTGAACCAATCAAGAGCGAATTATCCCACGTCGGCATTCGTGCCCATCAATTCATTTTTACCAACGACTCATCACAGGAAAATACTTTTCCCTGCTGGGTGGTACGAACAAGTGAAACGCCCCACCGGATGACGTTGTTTCTCAAACTACATTCGGCTGGCAAGAATTCTCAAGATTACCATCTGCAAGCTGAAGTCTTCAAAGAAAAATGGGTGACTATGAAAGAGCAGCCTTTTCCTTGGTATGTGCGTTTAGATCCTCTGCGCTTGATTTTGATGGAGTGAACGCAGAGATATATGGGACGCGGGAAATTTTTTTAAAGAATATTACTTCAAGCGCCCAGACCCAAAGAGTCTGAGCGCTTGAATATTAGGTTGCAGAGAAACTTCTGCTAGTTCGGGGAATTATGCGGCCATCATTTGCATACTTCTGCAAGACTCTGCACACTTGCGACAAGCAGCAGCACATTCCATCATTTTCGCGTCATCCCTCATCATCTCACAGGCCATAGCAGTGCGATCGCACATTTCCGCACACAGCATACAAGTGCGTTCCATGAACTCAGAACCGCTCATCATCATATTCATGCACATCATGCACATTTCAGAGCAATCGCGCATCATGCTCATCATGCTCATCATGTTTTTGTCCATCTGCTTACCACCTTTGCTCATGCAGTAAGTCATGGTTTCCATGCACATTTTGTGACAGTCCATACAAGCATCCATACAAGCTTGCATTTCGGTAGTCATGGTTTCAGTCATCATCATCATCATCATAGGAAATACCTCTTGATTTTTTGATGCATAGATAGTGTCCTTGGAAGGACTACTCATAACATTAGTCTTACTTTTTTAAAGAGTCAATGGGGTTTTTAATTCAGGTTTTATAAGCCTACTATCCCGATATAATTACCGGAAAATCAAACTGAATCTACACTAGTTTAGTGTTGTTTTTTTGAGTATTGCTATGCATTAAGGATTAGAAACACCCATTTCAAAGTGGGGTTTTCTTAAGTAAGTCAACTTTCCATTGGGGATCAAAAGTTATAGTTAAATCTGGATCAAAAATAATGTCATTTTTTTTAACAAACGCCTAAACAAAGCATTTGTAAATTTATATTAATCCAGGGTTTATTAACTTATGTTAATGGAAGATAGGCACACTTAAAATTCGTAATTCCTAATAAGATTTAAACTCCATCTACAAAGCTATGTCTGAAGGTAGGGATAAAAAACCCTATACTTAATTAAGAGAAATCAAGCTTACAACGCGGAATAAAAATCGGTTTTCTGCATACCCAATAACCAATACCAATTTTCAAGCTAGAGCATTTTCTAAATCAGCTTGCAAATCTTGCTGATGTTCAATTCCTACCGAAAGACGGACTAAATTATCCTTTATTCCCCGCTGAAGTCGTTCTGCTTCTGGTAGAGAACCGTGGGTCATTTTCGTTGGATAGCAAAGCAGGGATTCCACACCGCCTAAACTTTCAGCCAGCAAAAATAACTTGAGTCGAGAAGCGAATCTTTCAACCTCAGCAAAACCACCCTTTAATTCCAAACTAATCATCCCCCCAAAGCCAGACATTTGCTCTTTTGCTAATTGATGCTGTTCATGACTGGATAACCCTGGATAATAAATGCGCTCGATTTTGGGATGCTTTTCTAAAAATTCAGCTAAAAATAAAGCGTTTTTTTCATGTTCTCGCATTCTCACAGCCAGAGTTTTAATTCCTCGCAGCACTAACCAGCTATCAAAAGGACTAGGAATCGCTCCGATCGCATTTTGATAAAACTTTAGTTCAGTGTATAGTTGCTCGTTAGATGTGATAACTGCGCCACCAATAATATCGCTATGTCCCCCTAGATATTTGGTAGTGCTGTGAACCACAATGTCAGCACCTAAATCTAACGGCGTTTGAAAATAAGGACTAGCAAAAGTATTATCAACTACTAAGATGATATTATTTCTACGGGCAATATTTGCTAGTGCGGCAATATCAATAATTTTTAACAGAGGGTTAGTAGGGGTTTCAATCCAAATCAGCTTAGTATTTGGTTGAATGGCAGTTTCAAAATCAGCCATGTTATCAATATCTACATAGCTAGTTGTAACACCCCAGTTTTTTACAACTTTTTCTAGCAACCGATAAGTTCCACCATACAAATCATCACCAGCAACAATATGATCGCCATTTTTGAGTAGACTTAATACTGTGGTAGTTGCAGCCAAGCCAGAGGCAAATGCCAAACCAAATTTTCCATTTTCAATAGAAGCTAAAGCCTCTTCTAAAGCTGTACGAGTGGGGTTTCCCGTGCGAGAATATTCATATCCTTTGTGTTGACCTATGGCTTCTTGTTCATAAGTAGAAGTCAAATAAATGGGGACAATAACAGCACCCGTTTGTGGGTCCGATTGCTGACCTTCATGAATTGCTCTAGTCTCAAATTCCATAATTTCCTCTTAATTATTCTTGGTTTTGGCTAATCCAATATCTGATTAAATCGGCTCTGGTAATTAAGCCAATCGGAACATCATGCCGCTTAATAATAATCCCGGTGCTTCCTGATAACAACACTCGATAAGCTTCAGAAATATCTACTTCTTCATCGAGAATCGGCAGTGGTTTCCCCATAACTGCCGAAACTTCCTGGTTAGAAAAGTTGATGCCATCATGGAGAAATTTCATTAAAGAGGCTTCATTGACGCTTCCTACTACATGATTATTATCAATCACAGGTAGCTGTGAGATATTCAGCTTTTGTAGGTAGTTTGTGGCTTTACTTAAGGTATCACGGGGACTGACAGCAACTAGAGAAGGAAAATCTGTTTTTTGAGCAAGAATTTCACCAACTTTGATACTTTTTACTGTTGTACCTTCCCAAAAACCATTTTCCTGCATCCAGGCATCGGAGTAAATTTTATTAATGTAGTTTCTTCCCGTATCTGGTAATAGGGTTACAATATACTTCGGCTCTGTTAATCTGGCTGCATACTTGAGCGCTGCGGCTACTGCTGTACCACAAGAACCTCCTACTAATAAACCTTCTTCTCGTGCTAAACGACGAGCTATATTAAAAGATTCTTTATCGCTAACCCGAACCATTTCATCGACTAATTGACGATTAAATGTCTTGGGAATAAAGTCTTCACCAATCCCTTCAACTTTGTAAGATTTGGGTGTGTCACCAGAAAGAATTGAACCCTCTGGATCTGCACCAACAATTATTATATTTGGATTTTGCTCTTTCAGATATTTAGCAACTCCTGAAATTGTACCACCTGTGCCCATACCTGCAACAAAAACATCAACTTTACCATTACTATCTGACCAGATTTCTGGGCCTGTAGTTAAATAATGAGCTAACGGATTATTTGGGTTTTCAAATTGATTTGGTCTATAGGCTCCTGGTATTTCTTTGGCAAGTCTTTCCGCTACACCGTTATAACTTTCTGGCGAGTCAGGCGGTACAGATGTGGGAGTAACAACTACTTCTGCACCGTAAGCTTTGAGTAGGTTGATTTTATCCTGGCTCATTTTATCAGGCATGACAAAAATACAGCGATATTTTTTTACTGCTGCAATTAATGCCAGTCCCACACCAGTATTACCTGCGGTAGCTTCAATAATCGTGCCACCGGGTTGTAGTTGTCCTGTTTTTTCAGCGGCTTCAATCATCGTGAGGGCAATTCTATCTTTGGTACTCCCGCCAGGATTGAGATATTCTACTTTGGCATAAATACTTGAGTGAATACCTTCGGTAATTTTGTTTAGTCTGACTAATGGAGTTCTACCAATTGCTTGCAAAATGTTTTCATAAGTAGCCATATAGAAGTCCTAAATGATTTTTAAAACAATTTTTTTATTCTCTTCACGTTCTACTCTTTGGGAAGATAAGAAAATAAATGAATCTTAAAATGTTGGTTGTAGAGTTGATTGCAGTTTGAGTAAGCGATCGCTCGCTGTTTGTAATGTCTCAGGTCTTTTGCTAAAACAAAACCTGATCATCGACTGTTGCTAGCATCACAGATGCCATTGCTTCTGTGGAACCACAGGTAACGGTGATTTGGGTTTCGGGGTCTATATCTAAGCCGAGATACCAGCAGACTTTTTTGGCGATCGCACGCATGACGAAATAGGCATAGACGCGTTGGCGTTCGCGGAGCGTGTCGCAGACAAGCCTCTCGTAGAGAAGCGGCTTGTCGCCAGACATCGCCCCAAGTAATGGCATACTGATTAACATCTGCCTCTATTGCCTCATAAGCAGCCTGTTTCAACTCCAAGGGACAGGGAAAATCAGGGAACCCCTGCGCCAAATTCACCGCACTGTATTGTAGTGCAACCCTCGTCATTTCTCGAATCACCGACTCTGTAAACTGGTCTGCCTTCGCTGATATTTTTTGGCGCACAATCTCACTCACCCCTATACCTCCGTATTGCGGTTATGCGGAAATTTCTGTAAACCCAATACAATCCATAATATCGATAGATTTATCGTAGTATACTCAAATTCCAGATCCAGAGGGAATAGAACCTTATTATCTATATACTGAATTATTGAGATTAATAGTCAATTATTGAAGGTACTGATCCAGAATCATCATGAAATCTTTGCACCGTCCCGATCTGTATAGCTGGTCTAATTTCAATCCGGCAAGAAATATTGATTTCAATGGGATTGCCTGGATTCGCCCAGATGGCAACATCTTGATTGACCCAGTAGCCCTATCAAACCATGATTGGAATCATCTGAAATCCCTCGGTGGTGTGGTTTGGATTGTGCTAACGAATTCCGAGCATGTCAGGGCAAGTAAAGAAATTGCCGATCAAACCTATGCTAAGATAGCCGGCCCTCTGGCAGAAAAAGACAATTTTCCTATACATTGTGATCGCTGGCTGTCTGACGGTGAAGAATTTGTTCCAGGACTAGAGGTGATTGAACTCCACGGTTCTAAAACTCCTGGTGAATTAGCTCTGTTACTGGAGGAGACAACTTTAATTACAGGGGATTTAGTCCGGGCACGCAAAGCAGGTAGCTTGACGATTTTACCAGATGACAAGCTGCTGAATCGAGAGGAGGCTGTTGCTTCTGTGCAGAGGTTGGCTCAATTAAGTCGGGTAGAAGCAGTGCTGGTAGGGGATGGTTGGCCTGTTTTCCGTGATGGACGCGATCGCTTGCAAGAACTTGTAGCGACGCTGTAAATGGGTGGGGCGATTGGTCATATCATGTCCACCCAAAAGACCTCTCCCTGGTTTTACTACGCAAAACCTGTCCCTCTCCGACTCGGAGAGGGACAGACTTGAACTTTAGTTCAAGGCAGAGAGAGGTCTGGCAAAATAACGTTGCTTGGCTGATGTGGCTAGGAGTTCATTTAGTATATCTTCCTGGCTATCACAGTCGTTTCCTAGTATTACTTACTTGGCTTCACACTTACCTATTCAGCGATCGCTCAGTTCGCTTAATTCTGTCTGTGAAAAAACGTTAGCTTTCAAAGCGGATGGTTGTCCCGTCTTCCGCGATGGAAGCGATCGCTTGCAGAAACTTGTAGTAAAGCTGTAAATGGGTGGGTAGTGGAGCAAGCGGCACAGGCAGGAATGTTGATATCTCCTGGCTATAAGTGGGATAGTTAACGCTACAGTTGAGTGAAATAATATCACATAAGCTGAGATAGCCAATAATAGCGCCTGGATTTGACTCTGTTTAATTATCAGGAGCAAAGTGCGATTCTCCTGTGGAAAGGCTGCGCGATCGCGTGCAGAATATTTACAAGTGTTGCCTAAAATTATGGATAATTCCCCAGTGGTCGCTCAAGCAGATGCATCCTTAGCAAATTACACTCAGGAAAGTATACATCTAGTGGAGTCAACAGTTGGATTGAATTCACCACCGAAGGAAAAAATAGGAAGTGACTTTGACTCTCGCATGATGCTGCGGTGTTTGGAACTTGCTCGCCGCGCTTTAGGACGTACTTCGCCAAATCCGCTAGTGGGAGCAGTGATTGTCAAGGATGGCGAGATTGTCGGCGAAGGGTTTCATCCTCGTGCAGGTGAGCCTCATGCAGAAGTGTTTGCCTTGAGGGCAGCAGGCGTTGGCGCAGCCTCTCCCCAGGAGAATCGCGCCCGTGGTGCAACAATTTATGTCAGCCTAGAACCTTGCAATCACTACGGACGGACTCCCCCATGTTCAGAAGGATTGATCCAAGCAGGGGTGGCAAAAGTGGTGGTAGGTATGGTTGACCCCAATCCACTGGTAGCTGGAGGTGGTATTGCCCGTTTACGTGCGGCGGGGATCGAGGTGTTGGTAGGAGTAGAAGAGTCTGCTTGTCATCAGCTAAATGAAGCTTTTGTACATCGCATTCTCTACAAGCGACCTTTGGGAATTTTAAAGTATGCCATGACTTTAGACGGCAAAATTGCTACCACCTCCGGTCACAGCGCCTGGGTGACAAGCCAAGAAGCCCGCAATGAAGTACATCAGTTGCGGGCGGCTTGCGATGCAATAATTGTCGGTGGTAATACAGTCCGACAAGATAATCCTTACTTAACCACCCGTCAGGTGGAGGCACATAATCCCCTGCGGGTGGTAATGAGCCGCCATCTCAACTTACCGGAAAGTGCCCATCTCTGGCAAACTGCGGATGCTCCAACTTTGGTGTTAACAGAGAAGGGTGCTAATCCCGACTTCCAAGAACTGTTGCTCAAGCAGGGGGTGGAGGTGGTGGAATTAACATTACTTACACCAGATAAGGCAATGGCGTACTTGTATGAGCGGGGTTTTTGTAGCGTCTTGTGGGAATGTGGTGGTACCTTAGCTGCTAGTGCGATCGCTCAAGGAGCAGTGCAAAAAGTTTTAGCATTTATTGCCCCGAAAATCATTGGTGGTAGCATTGCTCCCACACCGGTGGGCGATTTAGGTTTTACTACCATGACTGAGGCGTTGTCTCTAGAACGGGTTCGTTGGCGTGTAGTAGGCTCTGACTGTTTAGTAGAAGGTTATTTCCCCCAAAAAGCAAATAGTCAATAGTAATAACACTTGACTATCAATCAATTCATCGTGATATTGCTCATAAACACTGACGTTCATGAGCCATATCACGTATAAGGGCTAGCCGAGATTGAATGTAGTGGCATAGAAAATCAGTTTCGTTAGAATCTAACAACACTTGCGTTTCGGTTTGTTTTACTAACCACTGCACCAAGCTAGCATCATCCAGTTGTAAGAGGAGCTTGGCTTGGGCAGTTTCAACCACTGACCAAAGCTGACGCATGATTGTAGGAGTCATCAGACCTCAATTGAATAATTAGCTTCGCTGTATTCAGATTACACAATTACGATCGCACTTTACGATATGAATGTAGAAGCTGAGACAAGTATTATTAAAAACTTAATAATGGTATTTATAACTTTATGAAGATTAAGAATTGAAAACTTAGTTTAAAAAATGGGTATTCGGCATGGAGCAGGGTATGGGAAGGATATATTTTCATTGCTTTAGTTGCAAAACCTAGAAAACAAATCCACTAATTCTAAAAACTGGCTTTTTGTGCTTGTTAAGACCGAAATTGTCTTGATTGTAGCCCAATAAAGTCAGTTTTTTAATGACTATATTGAATCCTCCATTTGTCTTATAGGATACAAAAAATCTCACTTTTGAGAACAATGCTTAACAGGAAATTAACACCTTTTACCTGTAGATGGACTCACAAAATCATGTAAGTTTGCATCCCAAATGCTAATGTAAATAAAATTACATTCTTGGCGCATAATCTGACCCTTAACTGAGCCATTCTTAAAACTAAAATTATCAGATTGGCGCTGTTGTACCTGTTTGAGTCCCTGCTTAATATCTTCAGTGGCTTGTCCATCTAACAATCCATTCAAGGTAGCCTCCATTAACTGTGGGTCTACCGATTGGGCAAAAGATACTTCAGTTTGACGCAGCACTTTAGAATTACGATCAAATAAGTAGCCAAGGTCAATTTTGTTTGGCACTAGTTTGTAAACGACAGCACGGGTATTGCCCCATGCACCTCTTAAATCTCGATTTGGTTTGCCGAGGGTAGCTTCTACGGCGCTTCTTGGTGTACCTGTAGGAAAAGCGGGAACGTTTTGGCTACTAGGCGGCTGATCGTTGTTTTGTGGTGCTGAAGGCGCTTCTGGTGTAGGAGATGCAGGAGATGCAATATTTTCTGGTTCTGGCTGTGGTGTGGATACTGCTACTGCTGCTGGAGTATCTGAAGTTACAGGCTCTTTTTCTGGCTGTGGTATGGATACAACTGGGGGATTAGAGGTTGGCAGAGGATCGGGAATTACTGGCTGTCGTCGTCGTGAGGTCGGTATAACTGGAACTGGAGAAGTCTGGGAAGAAATGGGCGGTTTGGTAGATGTAGGAGTCGGAGAAAATTCTGGCGATGGCGTGGGACTTGTGGCAATGTTTGTTTCTGGTTGTTCTTGACGAGTGATGCCAGAAATTGCTACTGCACCAAGCAAGCCGCCTATTAGTAAACTACCAACAATCACAGCAGGTTTTTGCCAGTTTCCAGGAGATGTGATACCTTCGGTGAGCTTCGCTAACGCAGAATTCTTTTGCGGAGAATATAATGGCTGGGTTTGTCGAGTTGATGTAGCAGTGGGAGAAAAACTGACTGTGGAATTATTTGCAGCTAATTCAGGAGGTATATTATTAGCAGATTGCAAGGCATGTAGCATTTTACTGGCAGTGCTGTAGCGATCGCCAGCATGAGGCTTAATTGCTTGATTGAGTATCGCTGCAAATTGGGAAGAGACATTAGGGGCGTGCTGCTGCCAAAGTATTTCACCAGTTTTCAAATCAGTTAGTAGTTCTTGCGGGTGTTTGCCAGTCAGCAGATAAATCGCCGTTAAACCTAAGCTGTAAATATCAGTGCCGTAAACTGGGCGGCCAACAGCTTGTTCGCTAGGCATATACCCAGGCGTACCAATGACTAGCGATCGCGTGGGGTATCCTGGAGAATTAACCACTGAACGGATTGTTTCTTTGACTGCACCAAAATCAATCAAAACTGGTTTGCCATCAACAGAACGGAGAATAATGTTTTCAGGCTTGATATCCCGGTGAATAATGCCTTTGCTATGGACATAATCTAAAACTGAAAGCAGACTCAAGAGAATTTGCCGAACAGCAGTTTCACTCTCGAATCCAAAGGATTCGACAATTTTGGTCAGGGTTTGGCCGTGAATCCATTCTTGGACGAGGTAAAATTGCCCATTCTCAGAAAAGTAGGCGTAGAGTTTAGGGATTTGGTTACTACTTTCACCCAAATACTCCAAGGTTGCTGCTTCCCGTTCAAACCGTTGTTGGATAAGCTGGTAATTTTGCGGGTCATTATTGGTTATCGGTTTTAGCTGCTTGATTACACAGCGACGGCGAGAAGGCATATGGACATCTTCCGCCAGAAAGGTTTCGCCAAACCCACCAGCACCGATTACCTGGATAACTTGATAGCGATTGTTTAGCAGGGTTATTGTCATGAAAAATTACAAGCGTAGACACCGGAGACATTCAGCCTCTGGGCTTGTCGTCAGACATCGCCCTTTCCAAATGTACATCAGATAAGTTCATGAGTTATGCACACTGAATTGAGAACGCCATCCCTTCCCAATAGTTTATGGGTAAAGTGATGGCGTAAATACCTTTAGCGTAGGCGTAGCCCGTCGTAGACATCGCTTTTTTGGATGGAGAGATTACTTAATAAACCTCACCAAGGCGGCGGGAAGCCCACTTCTTCTCTACAAGACGCTCTGCGAACAAGGGGTGTCCGGGATAGCCGCCCCGCCGCCGTTAACAGTTAACTCCACACCCACAAGGGACAGGGTATGCACCAATGAGCAATGACTAATGACCCATGACTAATGACTACTTAATCAAAACTCTATTTCTGACACTTTTTGCGGTGACTGTATTAAGTAAACTCTATAGTCTCAACAAACTCTAAAATACTCTCCTTGATGTCTTCGGCTTCTTCTTCAAGGGAATCGGGAGTTTCGCCGTTGATAAAGCTGTGCTGACTACTAACTATATACAAAAATTCACCACTGATAAAGGTGAGCAGCCCCCGGTAAGCGTCTAATCTGATAGCAGTTCCATTATTTTCTTGCTTAGAAATCGTTGAACCTTTGGGCATATCGATTAACACGTAGTAAGCGCCTCGCAAAGTATCTTCCAGATATTCGGTATACTCCACAGAAGCATCTGGTACATTGACAAAAATCGCTTGGGGTACATACTTGTCTACTAAGATTGTTTGTAAATATTCTTCTTGTCCAACAGACTCAAGTTCCTCTAACTGTTCTAGAGGGAAAGGATAATAATCGATTCTCAGCAAAGTACCGATGTCATCGGAAAAGCCAACTACTCCTTCCTGGCTTTGAATTCTACCGCCCTGCTGCGGATCAACCGGAATCGGCACGGTAAAATTACCTAAAGGGGATTCATAGGTCTGTTGACTAAAATCTTCTATGACTACTGTCTCATCTTCGTCGTCTGTATATTCTTCTTCTGCTTCTTTAAAGGCTGCAATTACCTCCTTGATGATTTCCTCTGCCTCTTCATCCTCCAGTTCTAAGGCTGCTTGTAGCTTTTTGAGGTAGGCTTGTTTCGATTTGGGGATGGCGAGTTCATCGTCTAAAAGCACTATCACCCCAGCGGCAAAACCATCCAGCACTAATTCATCTGAGAGAGATACTTTGGCGACATTAAATAGGGGCCCAATTCCCTCTTCTTCTACAATGCCTATAAGTCTATCAACTATTTCGGCGATTTCATCTTCTGAGTATTCCTCGAAAACCTCGAATTCCCAAAGGATACCCGCTAAACTTTCTGCATCAACATCTTCAATGGATGAATCAGCGATCGCAGTGACAGTTGCGATCGCCGCCACCGCTTCCTCTGGACTTAACGATTCCTCTGATGTCTTTGGTGAGTTAAAAACCTTGTCATACTTGGTCATAAATGCTACCTCAATTAATTGCTTTATAGTAATAACAGATTGAAAGTGACAATGGTCAGTTTACCAATGGAGCGAATCTTCTAGAGAAAAAGTTGGCTAATACGTGGTTTACTCAGTATTTCTCAGGTGTAACCAAACCTTTTTGACAGCTAATCTCCAGCGCTAATTCAGTCTTGCTGTAATCCGACTTTACAAACTGCTGACTTTACATATCATGATTTGATACATACTCCGAAGCGATGGCGATATTTTCGTAAAAACTTGAATCTAACCAGTAAATTTCGTGTCCTTTGTCTTCCCAGGATGCCTGTCAATGTTGTCCAGGTTTTTATAGTAATTCAAATGACCCCTATTCGAGTCTTTCAGATGGTAGTAATTAACCCAACAAATTTGATCGAGTTTCCATCCCATTGGATTATTAACTAGCTATTGACTTTGCAGTGCAAATTCTAGTTTCACACAGAAGGAGTTAAGGTTTTATAAAATATGTTGTGGAATATACGTTTAAACACGAGATGAACTCAGTATTTTCCGTAGATCAAATTTACTATGTAATGTAAATTTTTGTGATGAGGCAATTAATATAAGTAGACATAATTAAACATAAAATAAAATCCTAGTTCGTAGTCAGCGATTAATCGCTTAAAACAAGAATTATCAGCACTAAAGTCCTTACTCCATACTTTAATTTATTTACACCTAGCTACTTACCGTTAATCACTACTATATTTTTTTATTTTTATCCTCTAGCAAATGAATTATATCTATCGGCATAATTATAAACTAGCTAGCGATAGATACCTACACCGTGGGCAGGATGTCACAATACCGACGTTATCTGTAGTGACACACAATACTCGAAACGTTGTACTGTTGGTTCTACAAGTGTGAATTACATAAAATTTTGAGTTTTTTTTATGGTAAAAACCCCTCCATCCCAGTTTTCACCAGATCAATACAAAGTTGATTCTGCACAAGAAAAAGTAGAAGCTCTAATAGAAACACCACCATCAGATACGGAGATTGACTTAGAGTTTCTTTACACCAGAGATATTGAATTTCGTCAGGAAACCATTTATTTTCTTGTTGTTGATCGCTTTTATGATGGCGATCCAGATAATAGTGAAGGTGCAAACTCAGAACTGTACGATCCAACTAGACAAGATTGGGGTAAGTACTGGGGTGGCGACTTGCAAGGTGTCATCGATAAACTGGACTATCTCAAAAACATGGGAGTGACAGCTATTTGGCTAACTCCACTGTTTGAGCAGGTTGAAGAGTTATTTGTTGGGAATGCAGCGCTACATGGCTATTGGACAAAAGACTTTAAGCGGATTAACCCTCGCTATATTGCTGATGGAGAGAACCCTTCATTAAACGCTACCCAAGAAGAAAAAAATACGACTTTTGATCGGTTAATTACAGAACTGCACAAGCGGAATATGAAGCTGGTGCTGGATATTGTCTGCAACCATAGCAGCCCTGATACCAGCGGTAGCAAAGGCGAATTGTATGATGATGGAGTCAAAATTGCTGATTTTAATGATGATGTCAATCATTGGTATCACCATTATGGCGAAGTGCAAAACTGGGAAGACGACTGGCAAGTACAGAACTGTGAGTTAGCTGGTCTAGCAACCTTTAATGAAAACAATACTGAATATCGTCAGTATATCAAATCAGCAATTAAACAATGGCTAGACCGGGGTGTGGACGCACTACGGGTAGATACTGTCAAGCACATGCCTATCTGGTTTTGGCAAGAATTCACTGGCGAGATGACCAATCACAAACCAGATGTATTTATTTTTGGTGAATGGATCTACAGTAATCCTAGTGACGATCGCTCGGTGGAATTTGTTAACCACTCAGGCATGACACTTCTAGACTTTGGGTTGTGCGTGGCAATTAGAGCCGCACTGGCGCAAGGTTCAGAAAACGGATTCCAAACAATTCAATACATTTTTGACCAGGATTATCGCTACAACGGGGCAACAGAGTTAGTTACCTTCATTGATAATCATGATATGTCCCGCTTTCAATCGCTGAACCCCGATCCAGCGATGTTGAAGGTTGCGATCGCCTTAATTATGACCTGTCGCGGCATTCCCTGCATCTATTACGGTACAGAACAATATCTGCATGACGATACCGATGGCGGTAACGACCCGTATAACCGCCCGATGATGGAAAATTGGGATACTGAAAGTGAGATTTATCGTTGTATCCGGCTGCTGTCTGGCTTACGGCGACTAAATCCAGCTGTATCAATGGGTAGCCACTGGCAAAAATACCTAACACCAGATATTTACTGTTATGTACGCCGCTATCGTGACTCTGTGTGTTTTGTAGCTTTAAACCGGGGAGGAGAAGTTACTCTCCCAGAAGTAGAAACAGAATTGCCCGATGGAGAACATACTTGCGTAGTGACTCGCAACAAGTATGAAGTTAAAGACGGCAAGATTTATGACTTGGTATTAGAAGAACGGGGAGTGCTTGTTTTCAGCCACGTTGGGGAACGGATCAAAGCGCAGACAATTGTGCGCGTGCAACTGAATGGCGTGGATACCCAACCCGGTGAAACCATTGTGGTAACAGGAGATTGCCCAGAGTTGGGTAACTGGGATATCAGCAAAGCATATCCTTTAGAGTACATCAACTCGAATACCTGGTCTGCTGAGATTCCTTTTGATGAGAGTACTGGTAAGCTGATTGCTTATAAATATGCCATGTGGCGCGAAGGGCGATCGCCTCTGCGCGAAAACTTGGTAAATCGCCGCTGGGTAATTGCTAAAGAAGGTACTGTCAAATGGCGTGATACTTGGGCATCGGGAAGAGAATCGTAGAAATTTCAGATAAAAAATGAAGTGCGAAGGAGCAAAATTTTCATCCTTTGCACTTTATTTTTTCTGAATTAATAGCGCTTCTCGTACACTATGGGTCAATACGGTTCAGTTAGCGCCATAAATCTTAAACTGTTGGGTTGCGCTTTGCTTAACTGAACTGTATTGCAGGGTACTCAATTGGAGAACTCTTAGAGTAGCCACTACACATCCAATACGGTTCGGATAAGGTTTTTTGATGAAAGTTGTAGATCACAAAGACGCGATAAATCGCCGTCTCTTCCCTTAACCGAAGCGTATTGACTACACGTTTATCTATGCAATACTCTGATTTCTTTTCTTCAATATATTTCAGTTGACAGTGATCTGGATCACACCATTTTGTCAGTCAAAATAGGTAATATCAGGCTGATAAGCACCCAACAACTGTTAAAAAGAGGGGTACAAGGATCTACTTTTACAGGATCAAAGGGAATACGCTTGGGTTAAGCATTTTTACTTTCTCTCCGAGTCCTCTGCGGTAACCTGCGGCAAGCCTACTCTAAAACAATTGACTTTAACAAAGGGTTTTAACCCTAACTGAACCGTATTGGGATAAAAGGATGCATGATACCTTTATAAGCACTAAACTCACCAGTTTTTAATACTTACTAAGTCATCTAATCTAAAAAAATGAGAAAAAGGTAAATACTAATGTTCGACCTATTACTGAGAAATCAATTAAGTGCTCCCAAAAAAGTAAAATTTAAAAATGAAATTTTGGCACGAGTTGAAGGTCGAAAACCAGAACCTTTAAATGACGAAATAAATTTTTATAAAACTGAATTACTTCCCTATTTTATCAAGTTGAGCCAACAAAATCCTGTTTTTAGCGTTACAGAGCAATTACGGCTTTTAGTGGGTGTTTGGACACCAATCTGGTCTACCATATCGTTTCATGAAAGTTTACCCAAAAGAATACAAGAGCAGTCCTTCCAAATCTTCCAGCATGATGGTTACTGTGCCAGTGTAGCTCGCTATATAATGGGAAAAGAACCGTCTTTATCTCAATCTCAGAATTTTCAATCAAGTTTACCAGCTTATGATTTCATGGTGATCCAAAAATATGGAGTTCAAAATGGTAAATGGTATCTTCAAAATATTGATAGATTTCAGGCTTTTACAAATAGAGAAATTCCTCTAACTTTAGAGTCAGTCTACAACTGGTTTACTCATGTAGTTAACACTAAAGTCAAACTGAATGCCTCAAAAGGAGTTTCGCCTAAAGCTCTCAAATTAGAAAATATAGACATAAATCATGCTAATGGATTTCCAAAAACATCCTTAGCAACTTCTCAAGTGTTTGAACATTTATATATAGATAATGACTGGCGACTTGTAAAAACTCAAACAGATGCTTCACATATACCTAGTTACACAATTGCTGTGAGGAGGCAATAAGGATATAGCGGTTCCCATTCAGATGTGGTACAACATTACATCACTAGGTGTAGGGGCAGTGCCGCGCCCCTACTTGCGGTTATACTCCAGCACATGGGCTTTGGAGTTGAAACAACCAGTAGTTATGGTAAATACCTATTGTCAAAGGGTCATGTATCATTCATTGCACGCAAACCATGTGAATAAATATCTGAATCAAATCCAATATCTAATTTTTTTTGCTATGGTGATCCCAAAGGAATTGTTAAGTACTTATGAGGTGTCAATCAAGTGACTAGTCGATTACCTTGTATATTAAAATACAAATACATAGAGATGTTTTCTCTATAAAGTGGATTTGTTTTGTTACTTATTCGGTTGGGCAATACGCGCTTCAATATCTTCCAATGTTTGTAACAATAGACGACTTGCCTGCAATTGCCAACCCCATTTCTGAATTCTAAAAGCTAATACAGTTCCAACTATAGCTGCTAACAAACCTATGGGTTGGTTTAAAGAAATTCCGAATAACAAACCCAATCCAGCAATTCCCCAAAATGGTAAGGCAGCTGTTTGTCTCTGTTCTTCCACAATTTGAGCAATCATATTAGAAGATTGCTTAGTGGCAAGTAATGCCTCTTTTACTTGCCGCTGTTCGGCTGCCGATACTGATAAACCTATTTTGCGCCGTAGTTTTTCAATTTTGCGGGCATCAGTGCTGTACTCAGTTAGCTCATCTTCTGCCATTTTCAGAAGTCGTTCTAGTTGTGCCATTGTGCATTGTATCCGGTATTACGATACAGCCATTATCCCGAATAATTGTTATTTATGGACTACAGTTTTGTATTTAATTGCACAATCTAAAATCACGCCACTAACTGTAATATCTAAAATTGAATATGGGAAAAATATACTAGCGGTTACCCACTGTCAAACTGAGTATAAAGTTAAAAGGTAATATTTATGACTACAGTATCTAAAAGCACATTATCTCAATCTTCTCAAGAGCGATCGCTCATCTTGTGGTTTGATGAAGTTGGTATTGCTGATATCCCCGTAGTTGGTGGTAAAAATGCCTCACTGGGGGAAATGATTCAACAGCTAACGCCCAAAGGGATTAACGTTCCCACTGGATTTGCCACCACTGCTTATGCTTATCGTTATTTCATTCAATCAGCCGGCTTAGAAGCAAAGCTACGCAAACTCTTTGCTGACTTGGATGTTGAGGATGTCAAAAATTTACGAGAACGGGGAAAAAAAGCGCGATCGCTATTAATCCACACCCCATTTCCTTTAGAATTGCGGGAGGCGATCGCTAAAGCTTACCAGAGCTTGTGTGAAAGATATAACGCAGAGACAGATGTTGCAGTCCGTTCCAGCGCCACCGCTGAAGACCTCCCAGACGCTAGTTTTGCTGGACAGCAAGAAACTTACCTCAACGTTGTCGGCGCTGAAGGAGTTTTAGCAGCTTGTCATAAATGCTTTGCTTCCATATTTACCGATCGCGCTATTTCTTATCGTCACGCCAAGGGATTTGATCACTTTAGCATTGCTCTGGCTGTGGGCGTGCAAAAAATGGTGCGTTCTGACTTAGCAACCTCTGGGGTGATGTTCTCTATTGACACAGAAACCGGATTTAAGGATGCTGCACTGATTACAGCCGCCTACGGTTTAGGAGAAAATGTTGTTCAGGGGTCTGTCAATCCCGATGAATATTATGTTTTTAAACCAACTTTAAAAGCAGGCTTTCGCCCAATTATCGATAAAAAATTGGGTAGTAAAGAACTGAAAATGATTTATGATGACGGCTCCAAATTTACGAAAAATGTTTCTGTTTCATCCAGTGAAAAAAACAAATTTGCCCTGAATGATGAAGAGATTTTACAACTAGCAAATTGGGCATGTTTAATTGAAGACCATTATTCTCAAGTCCACGGTATTTTCACTCCAATGGATATTGAGTGGGCAAAAGATGGAATTACTAACCAACTTTTTATTGTGCAAGCGCGTCCCGAAACCGTCCAGTCGCAGAAGACGGGAAATGTGTTGCGGAGTTATCGATTGCTATTAGGGAATAAGGAAAAATCTTCCCACTCCCCACTCCCACTTATTACGGGACGTGCGATTGGGGAAGCGATTAGTCAAGGGAAAGCCCGCCTAATTTTAGATGTTCAAAAACTCGAACAGTTCCAAGTCGGGGAAGTTTTGGTAACAGAGAGAACTGACCCAGATTGGGAACCGATTATGAAACGCGCCAGTGCAATTGTCACCAATTCTGGTGGAAGAACATGCCATGCAGCAATTATTGCGCGAGAATTGGGTGTACCTGCGATCGTCGGATGCGGCAATGCTACGGAGATCCTGAAACCTGGTCAAGAGGTGACGATTTCTTGCGCTGAAGGCGAAGAAGGAAAAGTTTATGCAGGTTTATTACCTTTTGAAGTAAAAGAAGTCCCTTTAGATAATTTACCCCGCACCCGCACTCAAATTTTAATGAATGTGGGTAATCCTCAAGAAGCATTGAGTTTATCTGCAATTCCCAATGATGGAGTAGGTTTAGCGCGGACAGAATTTATCATCGCTAACCAAATTCAAATTCATCCAATGGCGCTGATTCACTATGACTTGTTAAAAGATGAATTTGTCAAAGCTAAAATTGCTGACATTACCGCCCTTTACGACGATAAACCCCAGTATTTTGTAGATAAATTAGCCCAAGGCATAGGTAGAATTGCAGCAGCATTTTATCCCAAACCAGTGATTGTCCGAACATCAGATTTTAAAAGTAATGAATATGCCAACTTGTTAGGTGGGCGACAGTTTGAACCCCATGAAGAAAACCCAATGCTGGGTTGGCGGGGGGCGGCACGTTACTATGATGAAGGCTACAGAGAAGCTTTTGCCCTAGAATGTCATGCTATCAAGCGGGTACGGGAAGAAATGGGCTTGACGAATGTTATCCCGATGATTCCCTTTTGCCGTACTCCCGATGAGGGGCGTTTGGTTTTAGCAGAGATGGCAAAAAATGGTTTAAAGCAAGGTGTTAACGACTTGCAGGTTTATGTAATGTGCGAGTTGCCTAATAATGTGATTATGGCTGAGGAGTTTGCTGAGGTATTTGATGGCTTCTCCATTGGTTCTAATGACCTAACTCAGTTGACACTGGGTTTAGACAGAGATTCGGCATTAGTGGCACAGTTATTTGATGAACGCAGTCAAGGTGTAAAGCGAATGGTAAAAATGGCGATAGAAGCGGCGAAAAAATGCGATCGCAAAATCGGCATTTGTGGACAAGCACCCAGTGATTACCCAGAATTTGCTCAGTTTTTGGTTGAACAAGGAATTGACTCGATTAGTCTCAATCCAGATTCGGTTTTAAAGACGATGCTGGAAGTTGCAAAAGTCGAGGGTACTAATTTGTAATTCGTAATTCGTAATTGATATTATTGATGGCAAAATTTGGATTCAACTTGATGGTACTGAAGAGGGGGTAGCAACAGAATTGGTGAGGGCAGGTATATTAAAAGCTCGGATTGTGTTGGGTTTCCAGTCTGAGGAACTGCGGAAAGATTCAGAATTTGCGTAGTTTACCGCCGCAGGCATCGCATAACCAACGGTAGTTGAACTTTTGGATAACTGCTCATAGCATAGCAGCGATCGCCATATTTTCTTTGTGTTATTGTCTACAAAACTTTTGACTCCTCAACCATAAGTATCTTAGTATTTTGCAGAATGGCGATTTAGTTTAGCCAAAAGCAAGATGACAAATCTGTTGGAAACAGAACGCTTGATTATTCGCAGTTGGATACCCGAACGGGATGCCGAGCAAGCCTTTGTAATGTACAGTGACCCAAAAGTTACGTACTTTCTTGGTAATGGTTCTCCCGTTACGAGCATTGAGTCACAGCGTCAGCGCTTGATTGAAAACATCGAGCGATTCCACCGACGCAACAATGGTACTGGGTCTTGGGCAATTGTTGAAAAGGAAACTACAACAATTGTGGGAACTATCCTTCTCAAACAATTGCCCGACAAAGATGGTTTACCCACTCAAGATTATGAGGTAGGCTGGCACTTAAGGCGAGCTTCTTGGGGTAAAGGGTATGCAACAGAAGCAGGACAAGTTATGCTCAACTACGGATTTAGTGTTTTGAACTTGCCACTGATTTATGCCGTAGTGAAGCCAGAAAATCATGCTTCAATCCGTGTAACTCAAAGACTGGGTATGAAACCAATAGGGCGAACAAACAAGTATTACGGTATTGAACTACTCCTGTTTCAACTAGATTCACCTGAAAAGTGTAGGGAAAACAAGGGATCAGAGCGGCAGAGAATAGGGGAGAATAACTCTTGATTAATGCCCAATACCTAATGACTAATAACTCTTGACTAATGAATAAAAAGTGGTTCCGAATTGGGATGGTGAGTGTATTTGTTCTCTCACTTGCCTTACGGTTTTGGGGACTGGAGCGATTCAACACTCTGGTATTTGATGAAGTTTACTTTGCAAAATTCGGCAATAATTATCTCACGCATACGCCATTTTTTAATGCTCATCCGCCGCTAAGTCAATATATGATTGGCATCGGCATTTGGATTGGCAGTCATATTCCTTTTTGGCACGATACGGTAAATGGATTGACAGGTTCATTGCGATCGCCTTGGACTTATCGGTGGTTCAATGCCCTTACTGGCTCATTTATCCCTTTAGTTGTGGCTGCGATCGCTTATCAATTAAGTTATCGTCGTAGCTTTGCAATCCTAGCAGGTTTATTCACAGCTTGTGATGGCATCTTTTTAGTTGAGTCTCGCTATGCTTTAAGTAATATTTATATCGTCATCTTTGGTTTGTTAGGTCACTGGTTTTTATTATTGGCATTAGATAACCAAAACCGACAACGTTATTTTTGGTTAGTTTTTGCTGGCATTAGTTTTGGTGCGTCAGTTGGTACTAAGTGGAATGGTTTATGGTTCCTGTCAGGTGCTTATCTCATTTGGATAGCAGCTTGGGTAGTTAATTCAATCCATTCTTTTTCTAACTCCAAACTATTTATTACATCCCCTTCATTGAAGGAGGCAGGAGGCAGGAGTCAGGAGGAGGCAGAAGGTAGGAGGCAGGAGGAAGAAGGTAGGAGTCAGGAGTCAGGAGTTAGTACTTATTCTTCCTTATCCCCCTTATCTTCCTCATCTCAGACACCACTACAAAACTTAACTCAGCTAAATATTTTTCACATGCTGTTTTATCTAGGAATTATCCCAGCTTTTATTTACAGCATCATCTGGATTCCTCACCTTCAGCTAGATAAAACATACGGATTTATTGCAGTACATCAGCAAATTTTGAAGTTTCACTTACAGTTAGGTGGCAATAGTCCTAACGTGCATCCTTACTGTGCTGCCTGGTATAAATGGCCATTGATGACTCGACCAATGGCATATTATTATCAAACGGCTGAAAGCATCACCGAACCGTTACCTGTGATGGGGCCGCCTTTACCTGGGGGTGTTGGACAAGTTATTTATGATGTCCATGCAATGGGCAATCCATTTTTGTGGTGGTTTGGTGTCGCGGCCATGTTGTTTTTAGTAGGAATACTAGTGTCACAAGCCGTAATTCCTTGGGTGAAAGAAAAGCGTTTTTCTATGCCTGCAACTCTTAGTGTTGATACTTGGATTGCCTTATATTTAGTTATAAATTATGCTGCTAACTTATTACCTTGGGTGAAGGTGACAAGGTGCGTTTTCATCTACCACTATATGTGTGCAGTGGTATTTATATTTTTAGCGATCGCTTGGTTTGTAGATCAATGTCTTCGCAGTTATTATCAACAACTCCGGGCATTAGGTATCACCATTACTTTTATCATTCTGATTGCTTTTATTTTCTGGATGCCCGTTTATTTAGGTTTACCCCTTTCCCCTGATGGTTATAAGCTGCGAATGTGGTTCAACTCTTGGATTTGATTACAGCAGTTTTCTTTTACATGAGGTACAAAGTTGCTGGTTTTGAGGCAGGATAGCGTAGCGGTAGCGAGTCTGCGAGCGTCGGCAGGAGGAAGAAGAATAATTTGATTGTTCTGTACCTCATTTAGTTGCAAAGTGCTGTAAAGGAGCATTGGTAGCCATCGGTACATAATTAAGGGTTCGCCCGTCCCATTCTCCTGAACTGAGTTCAGGAATTTCTCAAGCTATTTAGTACTTTCAGATGCATTTGCCCTTCTCCAATCTGAATCCTAACAAAATTTAAGTTTTAATAAGCACTGTATTTCCTCACAAGTTCCTCAAATTCTTTTTCTAACTTCAAGATAAAGATGCTCAACTGGTCAAGCAAAAGAGATAGACATCTGTTAAAAGTAGTTGAGAAATTTTGAGTTTGGAATTGCTTAGGAGCTACAGACCATGAGTACCATTATTCAACCTCAAAGAGAATTTGATTTTTTTGATTTATGGGATAGTTTTCGTAGCTGGATTACTAGCACAGAAAATCGGATTTACATCGGCTGGTTTGGTGTGTTGATGATTCCCAGCTTGCTGGCTGCCACCACCTGTTTTATTTTGGCTTTTATTGCCGCTCCTAGCGTAGATATGGATGGCATCCGTGAGCCAATCATGGGTTCACTGATGGATGGTAATAACTTAATTACAGCCGCAGTTGTGCCGACCTCCGCTGCTATTGGTTTGCACTTTTATCCGATCTGGGAAGCTGCATCAATTGATGAATGGCTCTACAATGGTGGGCCATATCAGTTGATTGTGCTGCATTTTCTGATTGGTATTTGGTGCTTCTTAGGACGACTTTGGGAATTGAGCTATCGTTTGGGAATGCGCCCCTGGATAGCAATTGCCTATTCTGCACCAGTCATCGCCGCTACTTCGGTTTTGCTAGTTTATCCCATTGGTCAAGGTAGTTTTGCTGATGGTTTGCCTTTGGGAATTGCTGGGACTTTCCACTTTATGTTGGCTTTCCAAGGGGATCACAATATCCTTATGCACCCGTTCCATATGTTGGGTGTAGCAGGTATATTTGGCGGCGCACTGTTGAGTTCTTTGCATGGTTCTTTGGTGACTTCAACGCTAGTTCGGAATACCAATGAAAATGAATCAATTAATGCCGGATATAAGCTGGGTCAGCCGAAAGTTACCTACAATTACTTGGCAGGACATTATGGCTTCTTGGGACGTTTATTGATTCCTACCTTTGCTAGCAAAAATCATCGTGCTTTTCATTTATTATTAGCAGCATTGCCAACGGTAGGTATTTGGTTTGCAGCGATGGGTGTATGTTCGATGGCATTTAATATTAATGGCTTGAACTTTAATCATTCCATCTTAGATAGTCAGGGTGAAGTAATTAGAACCAATGCTGATATACTGAACCGTGCCAATCTTGGTATAAGTGCAATGCACGCTCCTAATGTTCATCATTTTCCTTTAGTTTTGTCTAGTAGTCAACCTGTTCCAGTTAGTTAAGGATTGCATCTATGCATTTTTATAGTTGTTTATAACCTACCTGTAATTCTGGGATTAGTTAATATTACGGGTAGGTTTTTTGCCTGAAAAGTTATGTAAAGCATCAGATTCCAGATGATTTATAACATAGAGAATTTTCTCTTTGGGTGTTATCTGAGCCAGAGAGATTAAGGAGGAATATAAACAAGTATTTTGAAAAGCTCGGAGAAACTCTGGGAAAATATTGATCTGATAACACAAATTAATTAAGGAGGTAACTATCATGCAAAAAGAATATATGGAGATTTTAGAAACATTAATTGATAAATTGACATTATCTACAATCTTAGAAATGTTAGAGCGAATATGTCACAAAAAAGCGGAAAATCTGAGAAATCATTGGCAAGATGACGCTTCAGCAAAGCTTTGGGAAAAAGCTGCTAGACAGATAGAACAGATAAATATTGATGTTTGACTAAACAATAAAGCCCGCTAAATAAAAGGGATTGGCGAAGTTACCGCAGATTTAAAACGGGATATTCTCAAAATTACCGTTGTCAACCGTTACCAAAATGCACCACCAGTACACCCGTAGGGGCACGGCACTGCCGTGCCCCTACACCTTGGTTCTAAACTTTCAGCACCATTTATGACGCTTTCATTTATGGCACTACCCACTACACCAGGTGTCATAAATTTCCTTTGCTTCTGGATATTCATCGCAGTATTCTTCAAGGGCTGTTTTCACGATTTTCTCTGCTCGTTGATGTGCTATCTCGGCTTGTAATTCTTCGATCGCGTCCCAAACAGCAGCACATTCTTCTGAGCGGATGCCTTTTTGATCGCAAACGGCACGAGCTTTTTTAATTTCGTCCTGAAGCTGTTGTTCTAGCAGGATAGTATGGGGTTGCTCAAGAAAGTTACTATTAGCGAGAATGTCAGCCAGAGAAATGATACCCAGTAGTTTGCCCTGAATAACAGGCGCTCTCTGCAAATTATGGTCAGCAAATAATCGTGCTACGTATTCTAAGCCCAGGTCAGGATTGACGACAATACAAGGCTTGATCATGACTTCATAAACACGCACTTTACAGGGATCTTTGCCATAAGCAATTACTTTATAGACAATATCCTTTTCGGTAATCATGCCGTAGGCATCCTGTTCATAGTGACGATCTACAACCAGCGCTTTCCAATCCCTTGCCCTTAAGAGTCTGACTGCTTCAGCCACCGTTGCTGAACTGCGAATCGTAGCAACATCTTTAGTCATAATGTCAGATGCTTTCAACATAATGCTCTCCAAATGTTTAATGAAGCTGATGCAATAGGGCTTTAACAACTTTAATAATCTTCAAGTTGAGAACTGATTTTTTCAAATATTTAGCATGTATATTAATATTTTGAATAAGTTTTTATATTGAAATTATCAATGGATCGAATGTGTTGAATTGACTACACTCGATAAATTATCAAAAACAATTTTTATCCGAATTTTAATTAACAGCTAAAAACGTGTTGTTTCTAGCTGCTCTTGTGATTGATTAGCCCTATTTTGCTGCTGCATCCATTGAAAAGCAGTAATATTTAATAATAAACCCACAAAGAATAAAAAGGCCATCAAAGCTATTTGATACCAGAGAAGTGGCTGAACAAATAAATCTAAAATCACATGTAGTAAGTTCATGATGCTGTAAAAGACAGTTAAGCCAAAATGAATAATTCGATAACGCTTTGAATCAGTAAAAGCGGTGGCAATCATTGCTATCATTGGTAGTACAAAAAACCCTAACATCAACCACATAATTCCAGAAATATCATTGATGGTTGTGGCTGGTTGAGATTCGACGACAGGTAACCCGTGAAAAAGCGGTATTAAATTTAGTTGTGTATGAAACAGTGTTCCAAGTAGAAATACTGTCCAAAGAGCAATGATTCTTTGCCGATAATTAACTGCCATAATTGCTTCTAAAATTATTTTGCAATTGCCTTACCTTCAACTTAGATAATGAATTTGAGTAAGTTGTGAAGATAAGCAAAATTGATAACTTTACGTCCTTCTAACTGTGGCTTTTCTCTCACCAAGGCGGCGGGAAGCCCACTTCTTCTCTACGAGACGCTGGGCGAACAAGGGGTGGGAGGGGTAGCCGCCTGACAGGTGTAGGTTTTTTACACAGGTGTGAGTATTCATTAGTATTGCTGTAAAGATAGGTATGAAACCAGGGT